>DASXGO010000169.1:0-4262 GCA_036489055.1 Candidatus Cybelea sp.
TCTCCAGTCGTTTCGCTGAGCGTATACGGTATGGCGCCGATGTTAATGATGCCGTGCTCGCCGGTCGTGGGCGTGCCCGAAAGCGTGACGGTCGCGGCGAGCAGCCCGGCCGAAAGCAGCAAATCGACCGATGAGGTCACGCCAAATGAAACGCCATTTGCGCTGCTGCCGGGGACGCTATACACGTTGAGGATGTCGCCGACGCTTCCGGCGACGTAGCCTGCGCTGAACGACGCAGTTGCGTTGAGTGCCGTCACCCAGGCCGCGGCCTGCTGTGCCGGCGTGTTCCCGGTCGTCTCGGCGAGCGTATACGCGACGCCGCCGATCGTAACGACACCACTCTCGCCCGTCGTCGGCGTGCCCGAGAGCGTCACCGAAAAGACGGGCGCCGCCGGATTACCTTGAAAGTGTGTGACGACAGAGAATTGTTGTGGCAGCGAGCGCCATTTCTGCGAGTCGTAGCCCGCGAGGTCGGGCAAGCCGGAGTCACAGATATAGAGCGTACCGTCGCTCTCGCCTACCATGTCGCGCGGGTAGACCAACGCGCGCTGATCGGACGCGAGCGTAATAGTCGGCGGCGAAACCGAGAGATCAACGGCATAAATCGCGGGTTGCTGCGCGACGATCACGGTAAAGGGCGACCCAGGGTCGGGACGATAGGGACGCAAGCCCGCATCGAGGACGAGCAAATGATGCGCGTCGACTTCAACGACTCCAGTGGGAGCGACGAGCGGGTTGTTAGCCTGCGGCACCGCGCCGAGCAGATCCGTAATCGACCAAGTCGACGGATCGATTTCCCAAAGCGTCGCCGGAATCGCAGAGCCTTGGTACGACGCATCTCCTACGAGGATCGTGCCGCTAGTGCGCAGCGTCATCGAGAGCGGCTCGACGATCTGCGCGAAAGCGTGCGACACCGTTCCGCTGTAGATGCCGCCGCTGACTTGAACGTCGACGATCGCGGTTTTGCTGGCGTGGGTCACGAGCGCGCCGCGATCGAGCACCAGAGGGTGGCCGCTGGCGTCGACGCACATGGCAACGGGAAAGACCAGGCCCGTCGGCGGGGCAGAGAAGGCCGTGAAGCTCGAATAACACGGACCTGTCGCTGTGAGGTTGAGGTGGGTTGACGAGACGACGAGCGTCAAATCGTTGCCGGGCGGCCCGCTTAACGTGGTGATTACGATCGCACCGCCGGTTGCGGTCGCAAGATACGCCGTATCAAAGGGCGATGTGGCGTTGAGCGTTGCGGCCCACGCCGTCGCTTGTTGCGTGAGCGTGTTTCCCGTGGTTTGCGCAAGTGTATACGGCGTACCGTCAACAGCGATGACTCCCGACTCGCCGGTCGTCGGTGTGCCCGAAAGCGTAACGGTGCCGACTTGCGCATCGGCAAGCCGATAGAGGACGTACTGAATCGTCAGGTCAATCACGTACGCGCATGCGTTTGGTGAATCGACTGCGACACACACGGGCGCTGAAAGATGAAGCGAGGCCGGTTGGAACGGTTGCGGCGAGGGCGCAACCGGGACTGCCGGCGGCACCGCGCCTTTACCGGCGGCGTAGTCATAGGCACCGCCGATCGAAAGCCGCCAAAGCGCGGGCTCGATTGTGCCGTCGTTGGTACCGAGATCTCCAATCAGGACGTACCCCGTGTCATCGCGGGACATGCATTGCGGCGCGACCAGCGGCGTTTGCGAGACCAGTGCGGGGATCGCAGCGAACGCGCCCGGCTGTGGCTTCGCGAAGAGAAGCTTCGCGTCATCGTCGATGACGAGGCGTGGACGCCGCCGCGCGAGCGCGTAGATGTCGAGGAACTCGTAGAGACCTGGTTTGGTACCGCGCTGCGCGTACATGCTGACGATGCGCGCGATGACCGAACGCCGCTGATATTCATCCCACGCGGGGTCGAGCTGCAGCGCGACCCACTGCGCAAGCCAGTCGAGAAACTCAGTCGGCGTCGTCCAGGGACCGTAGAGCTTGACGAGCGTAGCGATAACGTCCTGAACCGGTTGGTGCGTGCCACTGGAGTTAACGATCGTCTGATTCGCGGCATGGTCTTGACGAATGACGGCGGTAAGCGTGTTTGCGTTGACGGCGGCTACGTTGACGACTTCGGGGGTTGCGCCGCTGTACGCGTAACTGCTGCCGGCGAGAAACTTGCTGCCCGTTCCGGGCGTGATATTAACGGTCTGCGAGAGCGGGGAGCCTTTGACACTCTGCGTCACGAGCGTCATCACCGAATTGTCACCGTGTGTGATGGCAATGCCGTCGTTTATGCCGGTGAGCAGTTTCTCGAACGGACAAAGCATCGTCCCGAGGCTGAAAAGATTCGGCGGCGGGTCGTTCTGCCAGAGAACCGCGGGAAGATATTTCAGATAATCGCTGGTCGTAGCCATTCTATCGCTTCGTTACAGCGGCGGTCCCAGCGTGAAGTTGACCGAGCCGAGACAGACGAGCTCGTAGTCAGCCAGACGCACCCACGCGCCTGCCGGACCAGCGGCGAACGGCCGGCCGCCGACGTAGAGCGGCGTTCCGGCTTGCACCGTCACTTCGGAGATGAAGCCAACGTTTTCCGGCGGCATGATTGATTTGTAGAGGTCCGCGATGTAGACGTTCTGCCCAACCCGCCAACCGGTTCCATCCGCTCCACCGACCACTGGATGGAAGTAGAGCGTGATGCGTTCTTCGATGTAGGTCTGCACGTCGCTCGGGCTCGAGATCAATCCGGAGTTGATAGCCGACTGCCACGGTGCAGCCGAAACCGCGACCTCGATCGGCAGGTAGCGCGGACCAGTAACGTTGAGCAGTGCAGTCAGATCGCAGCGTCCATCGAGATAGGCTACGACCTGTTGAAGCAGCTCGGGTGTCGGCTGCGGCGTCGCGCTTACCGAAGGAGCGAGCGCAGGAACAATGATTACATTGACATTCCCGGGACCTCGCTGGAGATCGCCGTAAGGCCCGGTGCCGAAGGGTGGCGGAGCGTAAGGATCGTACGGCGCGAGACAAGCGACGCTTGAAAGTTCGCTGCTGGCCTGCATCGCAAGAAAGTTGTAATCTTCGACGGTGACCGCACGGCCGCGGTTTCGCAGCATTTCGGGACCGCGCCGCTTCGCGTCGTCGATCGACTGCTCGTCCGAGCCGCCGTATGCGGCGAACAGATTCGTCACCGCGGTGATGCCGGCAACCGGCGTTCGCATAGCCACGATCGAAGCAGCGCCGACGTTTGCGGTCGCGCCCGCTTCGACGTAGCGATAGGTCGTGGCGACGATCGCGTCGCTCGACTGGGGGATCGTGCCATGGCCGACGTTCGTCAGCACGTTGTAGTTGCCGAAGCTGATCTGCGACGCGACTGGATCGACGCGGTAAAACTGGCCGGGTCCCGCAGGAAAATCGTCAACCTGCGACCAGGTGACGCCGTTAACCTGGACGACTAGATGTGAGTACGGCGTTGCGGAATCCGGGATCGCGAAGAGCGGGCCGTTTGCCAGCGAACAGACTTGAAACGGCGTTCCGTCGCCATTGCCGAGGGACTCGGGCGCAGAAATCGTGAGCGCGCTGTACGACGAAACGGCGTTGAATAGGGCCCACGAAAGACCTAACGCCAGGGGTTCGGTCGCGGAAAGGTTCGCGATACGCAAGCCGATCCAGTAGTACGCGCTCGTCACGACGTCGGCGGACGAGGCGGGCTGGACCGTCGTCCAGCTCGGCGGCGCTTCGCTCGCCCAATCGTTGGGAACGGTAAGCGAAACGTCTCCGTCTTGCGTGAGCCCGCGCGTGCCGTCGGCGCTGGCGGGAACAGTCAGCGCGGTCCAAGACGACGGCTCGACGCCGGACTGCGAGTAGGTCCAGGTGACGGTGGCGGCCCCCGCGGCGAGCGGCGCAAACATGCGTAGCATCAGGTCGATCGTCTGCGTGCTCGCATTGTCGAAGCCGAGACAGAGCTGCACCGCCTGGCTCGGCGCGATATTGATCGTCGAACCGGGAGCGGGCGGAACGGTAAAGTCGTTCGAAACGTTGGAGTATTTATTGAAGATGACCTTCGAGATTAACAGCGAGGCTTCGAGATTGATAGGCAGAATCTTGACGTCGCTGTCGGTTTCGAAAACGATCGGCGCTTGCGTTTCGGTAGCCGCGGTTTGCGCCTGCGTTCCGCGCGGGACGACGACCGTACTCGGCGTCGCCGAAAAGGTCAGAAGCGAGCGCGCGGGATCGGGTGGAATCCGCTCAATTCCGAGCATGTTTAGGAAGGCTACGTAATTCTTGTCGGG
>DASXGO010000251.1:0-10956 GCA_036489055.1 Candidatus Cybelea sp.
AGGCTGGGATCGCACTGAGAATCGAAGGTGGTATGGTAACGGGTATTACGAAGCGTGGGACGTCGAGCGGCGACGGGTAGAAAGGCGGTCGAGCGCTCGGCAGCTAATCAGGCAGCTACCGCAACGGCTCTGCTATAGGTTGCGGTTTGAGGCTTAAGGAAGTAACGAATTCAAGGAAGGTAAAGACGGTCTAAACGCCCTTGAGCAAACATCTTCGGTCCATCGTCCTCATTATTCTGGCGGTTGTTGCAGTCTTCATTATCGTTGAACGATTCGTTCAGCCGAGCGAAGGGGAGACGCGGCTCGACTACGGCGCCTTTTATCAGAAGCTCGAAGCCGGACAGGTTCAGTCGTTCCACGCTACCGGTCTCAATGCGGTCGGCGATCTTTCAAACGGCACGAAATACTCGGTCTCGGTTCCGAACGTCGACCAGACGTTCGTAGACGAGGTTTATAAGCGGGTAAACAGCAGGGCAGTAAGCTTCGATCAGCAGTCCAACACGGGGCTGCTCTCCAGCCTGATGACGCTGGGACCGCTTGCGATAACGGTGCTGTTGCTCTTCTTTATCTTGCGGCAAGCCCAAAGCGGCGGAAGCCAAGCGCTCTCGTTCGGACGTTCGCGAGCCAAGATGCTCTCGGAGAACCGTCCAAAAGTCACGTTTGCAGACGTTGCCGGCGTCGACGAAGCCAAAGAGGAGCTCGCCGAAATCGTCGACTTCCTAAAGTATCCCAAAAAGTATCAATCGCTCGGTGCCCGCATTCCCAAAGGAGTCCTACTCCTCGGGCCGCCGGGAACCGGAAAGACGCTGCTTGCGCGCGCGATCGCGGGCGAAGCGGGCGTTCCTTTCCTCTCGATCTCAGGCTCGGATTTCGTCGAGATGTTCGTCGGCGTTGGCGCGTCACGCGTGCGCGATCTCTTCGATCAAGCAAAGAAGTCCGCACCGTGCATCGTCTTCATCGATGAAATCGACGCCGTCGGGCGCCAGCGCGGCGCCGGCCTCGGCGGGGGCCACGACGAGCGCGAGCAGACGCTCAATCAGCTGCTCGTCGAGATGGACGGTTTCGATCAGAACACGGGCGTCATCCTCATCGCTGCGACGAATCGCTCGGACGTGCTCGATCCGGCGCTTTTGCGCCCGGGCCGTTTCGACCGGCAGATCGTCGTCGGACGCGCCGATTTCAAGGGCCGCCAGAAGATTCTGGAAGTTCACGCGCGCAACAAGCCGCTCGGGAAGGAAGTCTCGCTCGAGGTGCTTGCGAAGCGCACGCCCGGGTTTTCCGGAGCGGATCTCGAGAACTTGCTCAACGAAGCTGCGCTGCTGGCTGCACGCAAGAACAAAAACTTCATCGAAATGATCGATTGCGATGAGGCCATCGACCGCGTCATGGTCGGTCCCGAACGCAAGTCGCTGGTGATGTCACAAAAAGAGAAAGAGGTCACCGCGTATCACGAATCGGGCCACGCCATCATCGGGGGATTGCTCGAGAAGGCCGATCCGGTTCACAAGGTCACGATCATTCCGCGCGGCATGGCGATGGGAATCACATGGTCGCTGCCAGAGGACGACCGGCATAGTCAAACCCGCGAAGAGCTCCTCGCCGCAATTACGATGGCGATGGGCGGACGGCTCGCGGAGGAGATCAAGTTCGGCGACGTGACGACCGGCGCGAGCAACGATTTTGAAAAAGCGACGGAGCTCGCGCGACGCATGGTTACGCAGTACGGCATGAGCGAGCTTGGACCGATTCAGTTCGGACGCGGCGCCCATCAAGTCTTCCTCGGCCGCGATTTCGGCGAAGAGCGAAACTACTCTGAGGAAGTCGCCAGTAAAATCGATGCCGAGGTGCGCAAGATCATCGAGTCGTGTTACGACAACGGGCGCCGGCTCCTCGAGACCAACTGGGATAAGGTCGACCGCATGGTCGCATCGCTGCTCGAGTATGAGACGGTCGAGGCGGAAGAAGTGCACGCCATTCTCGCCGGCCGTCCCTTCGATCGCACGAAAGGCGCCGAAGTCCCGCCGGGAGATAGCCAGCCGGATCGCCCCGTCGCGGAAGAACCGCGACGGGTCGAAAAACCGTCTCGCCTTCCGCCAAAGATCTCGCCGGAACCCGCATGATCGCGCGCGTCGCGGTGGCGGCTGCGACGCTCTGCGTCGCGTCGCTGTTTTCGGTCGCTTTGCCCTCGGATGCCGCGATGCAACAGCAGCTCGGATCACTACCGCGTGGCGGATCCTACGTGCTCGATCCCGATCCGACTGTCGACACCGCGTCGATCGGCTTATGGTTCCGCGCGCCGGGCGCCGGGTACGATAACGCGACGCCCGGGATTTCCGACCTCGCGGCGACGGCGGCGGCGGTTGCGCCCCTCGCGAGCGGAAGGTCGTTATACGAGTTCGTTCACACGCTCGGCGGTGACCTGAACATCGAAGTCTATCCGGATATCGTCGGCATTGCCGCCACGGTCCCGGCTGCCGCGGCGCGCCGCATCGTCGCGGCGATGACGGCGGCGTATTTCGCGCCGTCCATTGACGAAAAAGCTCTCAAGACGGCGCGAGCAAACGCTGCGGTGCTTGGCGTGCAACAACGGTACGAAGCCGATTCGACGCTGCACGACCTGCTCTTCAAACAAATCTTCGCGGGCGGGCCGGCGCATTATCCCGCGCTTCCAAACTCCGTCGCACAACTCACCAGCATTAACGCCGAGCAAGCCGGGGCCTTCGCCAAGCGTGCCTTTCGCGCCGAGAATGCGGTGTTGACGCTGACCGGCAACGTTGACGAAACGAGCATAGCGGCAGTCACCGACGGCAACGGTTCCGGAACGATGGATCCGCCATTCGACTCGCCGATCACGTCGGCGCCCGCTTCCGCGACGGCGACCGGCGCCGTCGACGGCGTCGGTCTGGCCTGGATCGGACCGCCGATTTCGGATGAGAAGGCGGCCACAGCCCTTGACTTCGTTGCCGATTATCTCTTTCGCGACGAGACCGGCGTCGTGATGAAGGCACTCGACGAGGCGAAGAGCGACGCTCTGGTCGTCGGCCAGTTCATCACGCTGCACGATCCCGGCGTCATGGTCGTGACGATCGGTGGCGAACAAGAGAAGCAGGTGGAGCGACGCGTTCTCGAGGCGCTCACGACGCTGCAGCAGCCGCTGGACGCAAAGACGTTCGAGGCGGCGCGCGAGGCGTTTTTATATCACGTTGCAGCGGATACGCAGACGCCGCAGGAGCGGGCCGATAACCTGGGCTGGTATTCGACTGAGGGGAACTTGTCGTACGCTCCCGGGATCACCAACGGTAACTACGAGCGCAACGCGCGCTCGCTCGACCCGCAGTACGTCGCGGAGATCGTGCGGCGCTATCTCAGCAAGCCGATCGTCGTCGATCTGGTTGCATCCACGCCGCAAAAGGAGGGACAGTGAGGGCGATCGCCGTTGTGGCCGCAACGCTTCTCGCGTACGCACCGCTTGCACCGGCCGGCGCGCTCGCCGCAAGCATTCCCGCGCCGAGCGTCGAGAGTGCCGGCAGCACGACGATTATCCAGCAGCACGATAGTGCCGCGTCGCTCATCGGCGTCGCGCTGATCGTGCGCGCGGGTCTCGATCGTGAAACGCTCAAACAGAACGGCCTCGCCGCGCTCGTCGCGGAAACGATCCTGCAAACGCCCGTCGCGACTGGTAGCGGCAATGCCGCCGGCTTACCGTTGGACGACGCGATCGCCGCGCGCGGCGGATCTATTCGATTCACCGTAGATCCGACCGACGTTCGATTCTACGTCGAGGCGCTCGCCGGCGACGCCGGAGCCGTCTTGGAACTCTTCCGCAAGGCGCTCGCGGCGCCCGATTTTTCGCCCGCGACGATCCGCGAAGCGCGCGTTGCGCTGGTGCGGCAGATCGCGCAAAATCAACTGGTCGCGCTGCAAGTCGGTTTGGACATGCTCAATGCCGCGTCGTCGGGACAGGCAAACGTCGGTTTGCCCGAGCTCGGGACGCCTGCGGCGCTCGCGCAGTTCCATGCAAACGACGTGCGCGCGTTCTACCGCAACTTCTATCGGCGCGGCGGCATGCTCGTCAGCGCGGCCGGACGGCTCGATGCGCTTCCGGGCGATGCCTTAACCTCGCTCACGACGGCGCTTCCGGAAGGAACGACGACGGCAGTTACCGCTCGCCAAGCATCGCTGAACGGCGCGACGCATGAGATCGTAACGCATCGTGATATCGCCTCGCCGTGGCTTATCGCGCAGTATCCGGCGCCGCGCGTCGACAGCCAGGATTTCGGCCCGATGCTCGTGCTCGCCGCATTCGTGCGCCGGACGCTCTCCGATATCGCGCAAGTGCCGGGGGTCGTATCGCCGACATTCGCATCGCGCTCTGTCGGCGCGGTCTACGCCTACGACCGCATGCCCGCGACGCTCGTGCTCTACGTCAATGGCGGCCTCAACGGAGACCCTAGCCGAGCGTTTGCGACCGCGCTTTCGATCGTGAACGTGCTCGCCGCGGCGCCGCTGCAAGGCTCGATCGATGAGTTCAAAGCCGAAGCGGCCGGCGACTTCGCCACCGGGGCCACGACGCTCGAAACGCGGGCGTGGCTTGCGGCGGTCTTCTCGCGCGAAAGCGCGTCGCCCGACTTCATTAACCGAGCCGTAGCCTCAATTGCCGCCACGACGCCGGCCGACGTCCAGCGCGTCGCGCGGCGATATCTCGGCAACCCGACCATCGCGTTAGTATTGCCTCGCGGAACGAACCTGAGCGGCCAGTAAGTTGTCCGCGAAGCCGCAAGCGTCAACGATACACTGAAGGTCGCGCTCGCGCACGACTACTTGAACCAGCGCGGCGGCGCCGAGCGCGTCTTTGCCCACATCGCACTGGCTTGGCCGCAGGCGCCGATCTATACCGCGCTCTACGACGAACGGATCGTCGGCGATCTCTTTGCGCGCGATCGCATCCGATGCTCGTATCTCGATAACGTTCCATTTGCGGGCCATTATTTCCGAGCGCTCGCTCCTCTTTACCCGCGAGCCTTCGAATCGTTCGATTTGCGCGGCTTCGATACGATCATCAGCTCGACGACCTCATGGGCAAAAGGCCTTCGGCTGCCGCCCGGCGCGGTTCACGTCTGCTACATCAACACGGTCAGCCGCTTCGCGTTCGCGCCTGACGAATACGTACCGTCGTACGCGCGCCCGTTCGTCACCGGATTGATCGCATGGGATCATCGAGCCGCGCAGCGCCCCACGCGTTTCGTCGCCAACTCACGCAACGTCGCCGAGCGAATCAAAAAGTTTTACGGCCGCGATTCGGACGTGCTTCACTGCCCGGTCGATCTCGATCGCTTTACGATCGGGCCCGGCCGCGGCGACTACTTCATTGCGGCGTCTCGGTTGCTGCCGTATAAGCGCATCGAGCTCGCGATCCGTGCGGCAGCGATCGCAAACGTGCAGCTGCTCGTTGCCGGCTCCGGTCCTGCCGAATCATCGCTGCGTAAGATCGCTCGCGGTACCACGACCACGATGCTGGGTTTCGTATCCGATGCACGCTTGAACGAACTCGTCGGCAACGCGCGTGCGGCCATCGTGCCGGGCGAGGAAGACTTCGGCCTCGTGCCGCTCGAGGCCGCGGCCGCCGGCCGCCCCACCATCGCCTATCGCCGCGGCGGCGCGCTCGAAACGATCGTCGAGGGCGAAACCGGCGCATTCTTCGACGACTCAACGCCGGAATCGCTTGCCGCGGTGCTTCACGACTTTGATGCGTCGCAATTTGAGTCGCAGCGTCTGCGCAGTCACGCCGAGCAGTTTTCCCCGGCCCAGTTCACCGACAAGCTGCGTGCCATAGTCGAGCGAGTCTATCAGGAAAATCGCGAGAGGCGCGACGAACCAACGGGCTGATGCGAAGACGCCCGTCGCTCACATCCTGTTCGCTCCTGCTCCTCCATTTTTTGGGGAGAACGAAGTTTTGAATCAGCCATCCATGGCTGGCCCCAAAAAACTGGAGGCTTCTCATCAGCCCGTTGGTTCATCGCGCCTTAGCGCTCGAGATATGCGTGCGGTGTACGTTGCAGTGGCAGTTTTTACTGCCGTTTACGTCGTGCTCGACTTGAACAAGCTCTACGCGCTGCGATACGGTGCCGACCTGGGAACCTATTTGCAGACCCTCGTGAACCTGCAACATGGTTCGTCGTGGAACTACGGCGAGTGGAAGCATCATTTCGCCGTTCACGATTCGTGGGTGCTGACCGCGCTCGTGCCGATCGTGGCGATTTTTCCACATGCGCAGACGCTCATCGTTGTGCAAGTGCTCGCCGTCGCGTGTGCGGCGATTCCGCTAGCAATGCTAGGGCGCGACCTTGGTCTTACGGCGAAAGCCGCGAATATTCTCGGCATCGCATATCTGCTATCGCCGGCGGCGCAGGGACTGAGCTACGACAACTTTTCCGAGAACGTCTTCGTACCGCTGCTCGCCTGCTGCGGTGCATTGACGGCGCGACGCCGCGAATTTTGGTGGACGTTGCTATGCGCCCAGCTGTTGATGGGGCTAAAAGAGGATCAAATTCTCTTCGTGCTCTGGTTCGGCGCGGCGTGCGCGATTTGGTGGGACCGCCGAATCGGAATCGCGCTGTGCGTCTTGTCGGTCGCGAACGGTTTGGTGTTTTTCAGCTCCGAGTTCGCGCATGGCGTACATCCGAACGACCCGGGTTATTCGCTGCAGGTCTTCAATCCGCTCGGCAAAGTGTCGATGTTCTTGCTACTGTTGGCGCCGTTTGCGTTCGCACCGCTCGCGGTGGGCCGCTGGCTCCTGCTCGGGCTGCCGGTGGCGGCGGAGATCGTCTTCATGCGGCCGTGGAATTACGAGCCGAGCCGGTTGGGATCGCATTACGTTGCGGCGCTCTTCGCGGCGACCGCAATTGCGGCGGCGTTTGGTTTTGCGCAGTATCGTGGCTTTGCGCGCTTCGCGATCGTAATGGCCGTGGCGGTGATGTTGCTCTTCAACGACACGGTTTTAAGGCCGGGGCGATGGCCGTACGTCGTTGATTGGAATGCCTACGCGCGCGCGGCGTCGTTGCGCGACAGTGGCACGAGCGCCTTGCTGCCGCGACGGGATGAGGGCGTTTGGGCGGTTGCAGCAGCGAATACGAACGTAAAGCTCGATCCGCGTGGGGATCTGCAATTCCACGCATGCCCGGCGTACGACACGAACGCCCGGGCATTTTTCGGCAGTTTACGTGGCCGACTGCCGGCACAGCTCTGCGGCGGCGTGCCGGTCTCGCATTGAGCGCCATGGAGCGGTTTACGCTGCACGCGATGACCGAGGAGCGCGGGCGGTTTGCGGCGCTGCGCGAGACGCGGGTGCTCATCTACTGGCCGCACGGCTTGGGCGATTGGGTTACCTTCGGCGGCGTCGCGCCGTTGCTGGAACCGTCGAACGCCTACGCGATGACGCGCTTCGGCGACGACTATGTCAGCATCATGGAGGGAAACCCGATCCTGCAGCCGTTGGCGAGCGGCGTGCGCCGGATCGGTGACGGCGCCGCGCCGGACAAACCGCATTTTGGTCTGCGCTTGCGCGACTGCAACGGCCGTAGGGTTGCAATCGATGTGCCGCATCCGCTGGAGGACGCGGTGCGGCGCTTTGCACCCGCCGCGCTGCTCTGGACGGATTATCCCGAAACCGAAGGGCGCACGCCCTTTCCGTTTCACACCAAAGCACGCAATCTCGTACGCGCCCTCGTCGCTCCGGAGCGGCTCGCCGGTTTCGATCTCTCGTTGCCGCTTCGAAATTCGATCGATTTCAACGCGCCCCCCGAAACGCAGCGACGAATCGACGAGCGGCTGGCGCGGTTTGCGCCGGCCGGGAATCGGCTCGCGGTGGTCTCTCGCAGCGGCTTTACGGCCGCGCGCAAGGATTGGGGTGACGGCTCGGAGGCACGTGCATTCACACGCGCGCTGCGCAGTCATGCCTCAAACTGGCGGTTCATTTCGATGGACGATGACGATTTAGGCGACGGCTCGGCGCCGTTCCGAGCGCTCTTCGGCGATCTGGACGAGCCGTTCGCGCGGATCTACAAGGCGTTGGCGCGACGGATCGATCTCTTCGTCGGAATTCCGGCAGGACCGCTGCACTTTACGCTGGCGCGCGGCGGCGTTCCGGCCGTCGGCTTGTGGCTGGCGCATCATCCCGATTGGTACGACGAGTCTAACCCGGATGCAATTCACCTCGTCGGATCCTACGTGCGCGAGCGCGGCTTCGACCGGCGGCCGGCGAGCACGACGAAACCGCTTTCACTCGCGCACCGGATCGTCTACCTCGACGCGCCCGCAATCGCCGCGGACGATGTGACCGGTGCGGCGATCGCGCTGATCAGCTGAGTTTCGGCGCGAATAGCAGTGCGGCGATCGAGAGTCCGTTGAAGAGGGCGTGCGAAATCATCGACGCGTAGGCGTTACGCGTCACGTAATAGACACCGCAGAGCACCATTCCGCCCAGCGCGAGCGGAACGGCAGCGTAGAGGTCCCCGTGAACGATTCCGAACATCACGCCGCTGAGGATCGCTCCACCCCAGAACCCGCCGTAGCGCAAACCTAAGTTGAAGAAAAACACGCGAAAGAACGTCTCTTCCGCGAACGGCGCGAAGATGACCGCAAAGACGATGAAGATCACGATCGCCGTAGGATCGTGCAGCAGCTTGAAGATCTGCACGATGTCTTGCTGGTGACGGCTATGTGCGAAATTTTCGATCAACGTCGCACTTCCGTCCGCGACGACGAACATCGCGGCGAAGCCGACGATCGCGATTCCTACGGTTGAGAGCGTTGGGACGCGAAATCCAAGCTCGCGCAGGGTGAACTTCGAGAGCCTCGGCAGCGCCGCGAGGATCATCGCCGCAAACAAGGCTTCGACCGCGAATTGCAGCGCGATTCCGGCATCGAGAAGCAGCGGGCTGATCGGCATAACCGGACCCTCTTTGAGCTGGGCGAAAGCCGCTGCCAAGCAAAGCAGAACGAAGAACGCGGCCATCGCCCACGTCCAAAAGCCTTTAAAACTATCCTTCGGCCAGCGCGTCGGCCAAACGGGCGAAATCGGCGAGGTTGAGTCGTTCACCGCGAAGCTCCGGAGAAAGGTTGATCGATTGAAGCGCCCGCGAAATCCGCTCCCGGTCTAAATCGAGCGCGAGCGAGAGGCTATTTGCAAGCGTTTTCCGGCGGTACGCGAACGCGCCGCGTACGACCTTCCAGAAGATCGCCGGATTGCGCGGACGCACGGCAGGTTCGAGCCGCCGCGAGAGCCGGACGACGGTCGAATGAACCTTGGGCGCTGGAAAAAACGATCCGGGTGAAAGCGTGAACGCGCGCTGGACGTGCATCGCGTACTGCACTGCGACCGAGAGGCTGCCGTAGGCCGGCGTTCCGGGTGTCGCAACGAAGCGGTCGGCGACGTCTTTTTGGACCATTACCGTCATTGTGGCCGGTCCCGACTCCATTTCGATCAAGCGCAGAATGATCGGAGTCGCGACGTTGTACGGTAAATTCCCCGCAACGATCCACGGGTGCCCCTCGGCCCACGACGCATAATCGAACGTCAACGCATCGGCTTGCACGATACGTACGTCCGCCAGATCGGCGCGGCTACGCAAGTGCGCGACGAGCTGCGGATCGATCTCGAGGGCCGTGAGCCGCGCGCCGGCGTCGAGTAGCGCGAGCGTCAACGCGCCGGTGCCGGCACCGATTTCGAGCGTTCGTGCGTTTTCGGGTGCGGATGCAAGCGCAAGACGCGCGATTTCGCGCGCGGCCGAAGCATTACGCAAGAAGTTTTGCCCGTAGCGTTTTTTGGGCCGCAAGGGCGGCCTCCCGAACTACGGCAGACGGTAGACTTTGACGTCGCGGCGGCCGAAGAGCATCGCCTCGCGCCAGGAGTCGAAACCAAGATCGATGCGATTACCGACGATGTCGCCGCCGGTATCGCCGGCGACGGCGAAACCGTAGCCGGGGATGAAGAGGCGCGTCCCGATCGGTATCACCCGCGGATCGACCGCAACGATGCCTTTGCCGGCGCGACGGCCGAGCGCCGTCATTCCGCCGCATCCGGCGCAATCGGCGGTGTACGCGGTTGCAAGCATCTCCATCGCGCTGCGCGCCATGTACGCCATCTGCGCGATGCCGTGCGCCTCAAAACTCGTCAGCGGCGTCCCGCCGATTCCTTCGGCGACAACGCGGGCTTTCGGCGAAGCCGTCACGGTGGAGGCGAGGACCCTGCTGTGCACGGGTCCGCCGTCGCGCTGTGTGTAGCGGACGTAAACCGCAACCACGCCGGCGTGGCCAGGCTCGATCACCTTGGTGTGGCCGGGCGCCAGGTTGACGGTGAGCTTATGAATCGTTTTCGGAGCGATCGCGCGATGCTCGACGCGCTCCCAGGTCAAGAGACCGTTTCCGTGCCAGGTGACGTGCGACACGTCGGCGGGCGCCGCAACGGCTGCGACGCCGGCCCAGAGGCCGAGGCTCGCTACCGTGATGGCGACGCAGAGGAGACGTCCTATCAACCCTAAGTTCCTTTCTTCTCTCGACTCGCGCCACGGTTTGATCTCCACCCGCAGAAATCGAACGATGATCGACGAAGCCGCGCGTTTTGGGGAAGCGGCGCAAGGCACCGCGGGGCGATTGGATCTGACGGAGAGGCCTAGAAGATTCGAAGCCTGCTTGCTCTCCGTTTGGGCAGGCCGGCTGACCCGGGCACTATAGCACATTCCGCGGGCGACGGGAATATGCCCAAAGTCACAATAGGCAGGGCACTCCTTGTAGGGGCGCTCGCCGAACCCGAATCGAAAAGACGAGCCCGATGGAGCCCCTGCGCGTAGGCTTTTTCACGGAAATTTACCGGCCCGTGGTCAACGGCGTCGTCGCGTCGGTGGAGGCACTCGCCGATGGATTACGTGGTCGCGGCCATGAGGTGTACTGCTTCGCCCC
>DASXGO010000371.1:0-10782 GCA_036489055.1 Candidatus Cybelea sp.
GAATGGAACGACGCCAATGTGCTCTGCCTGAGCCTTCGCGCCACGTCGATTCCCGTGGCGGAGGAGATGCTCGAGGCCTGGTTCTCCGGCGTCCCGACGAGCGATCCCACGTATCGCTCGATGATCGACGAAGTCAGCA
This sequence comes from Candidatus Cybelea sp., assembly GCA_036489055.1. Classification (GTDB taxonomy): domain Bacteria; phylum Vulcanimicrobiota; class Vulcanimicrobiia; order Vulcanimicrobiales; family Vulcanimicrobiaceae; genus Cybelea. Next base: position 140 of record DASXGO010000371.1, read on the forward strand.
AAAGCTAAGCTGTGGCTGAAAAAAGCAGAGGGGTCGAGCACTCGCCCAACCCCCTATAAGTCTGCCGTTCACCGGTGCGTAGAACTGACGCTACGCGGCCGGCCCTCTCTCACGGCGGTTACGGCGACAAGTCGTCCGTCCTGACCCGAGAGGCCGATTCTAACAAAATCAGACGCCTCGATACAATATGTCGGGCAGAAATAAATACGTGCAAAGGGCTAAAAGGGACCAGTTCGCGACGTGCGCGGTCCAGCAGTACGGGCACTCCCGCCGAGTCACGTAGACGAGCGAATAGGCAAGGTAAGCGGAAGTCGCCGCGGCGACGAGGGCGGCGATCAAGATCGCGAGTTCCGAAGTGGTTCCGCGCGCGAGCCACACGGCAACGGCGATCGCAGGGTAGTAGAGCGATCCTACGAGCGAGTTAGGGACGCCGAAAAGGTGTGCCCTCGGCGTCTTCACGACGCTAGGACCCTCCAACTCGCCGCGCGCGGCGCGCCGGCTCTTGTCCAGCATGAAAAGCGACGCGTAGAGCGCAACTCCGCACAACAACGTGATGACTCCCCGCACGACCATCGCTTGAATCGTCTCCTTCGAAGGGCTGCTGGGCTCGCGCTGCTCGTCGCGTCCTTTGTACTCGCGTACTTGGTGATTCGTTATCAACCGCGGGTCGAGCACGAGATCAGAACGATCGGGCCCCTAGCTTACCCGCTCGCGGTCGCGGTCTTCGCCGTCGTCGCATCGGCGCCGTTTTCGGTGACCGACGCGCTGGCGATCATGAATGGCGCGATCTTCGGTCCGGTCAAGGGTACCCTCGTTGACGCATTTGGGCTCGTCGGTGCGGCGCTGCTCGGGTACTGGATCAATCGGCATGCGACGCGCCTTTGGCGCTTGGAAGAGTATCTGCACCGTTTGCCGGCGTGGGTCAAGCGTTTTCCCGTCGGATCGCCGGCGTTCTTGCTCGCCGTGCGCGTCATCCCAGGTTTCGGCGGAACCGTCGCGACCGCCAGTGCCGCCGCATTTCGGGTGCCCGTTTGGGTCCACGTCTGGACGATGTGCGCGATTGCGCTTCCGATCTGCGCGTTGCTGACGATCTTCGGCGATCGCGTTACCGTAGCGCTGCACGGCTACGAGTCGCGCGCGAGCCACTACGCGCACCACTACTGCGAAACTCACCGTTGCCCGCACTTTCACTTCAGGCGTTTCGAACGGGCGTCGCCGCCGCCGTGACGGCGCCGCTGATCGTCGCGGATCGTGCCGCGCTCGACCGACTCTGCGAGCGAGTATCCGAGGCCGATCGCGTCGGACTCGATACCGAGTTTCACGCCGAGCGGACGTATTCGCCGCGTTTGATGGTGGTGCAGATCGCCTTCGACGACGGCGCGGCAATCGTCGACGCGTTGGCGGTTGCGGATCTGCGCAAGCTCGCGCTGGCGCTGACGCACACGACCGTCGTCGGTCACGCGCTCTCGGCGGACCTGAAGATCTTAGCCGATCGCTTCGGTCTCGTGCCCCCGCGTGTGTTCGACACGCAAGTGGCGGCGGCGTTTCTGGGATACGGAATGCAAATCTCACTCGCGGACTTGGTGCGCGGCGTCTGCGCAGTGCGGCTGCCGAAGTCACAGACGGTCAGCGATTGGTCGGCGCGTCCGTTTTCGCAGCGGCAGATCGAGTATCTCGTCGACGACGTCGCATATCTGCTGCCGGTCTACGATGCGCTTCGGCCGCGCCTAGAGGAGCTGGGCCGTTACGAATGGGTCTATGAGGAGTGTGCCGAGCTCGGGGACATCGAGCGCTATCGGATCGACGAGCGGCGCGCGTATCTGCGCATTCCCGGCGCGATGCGCATGAATCGCCGGGAGCTCGGCATTTTGAACGAGCTCGTGAAGCTCCGCGAGCGCGTGGCGCGCGAGCGCGATCTTCCCGTGCGTTACGTGCTGCCCGACGACGTCGTTGCGGGGCTTACGGTGCTCAAGCCCGCGCAGGCCGACGATTTGTCGCAGCTGCGCCGGATCGATGCCGGAATGAAGCGCCAGCTCGGCGCGGCGATCCTTACGGCGGTCGCGCGCGGACAGGCGCTCGACGAAGCCGATCTCCCGGAACGCCCAAACCGTCCGACGGCCCCCGCGCGTGATGCGGTCGTCGCCTTCATGAGCGCGGCAATCGCGGAGATCGCGCGCGACGCCGGCTTGCCGGCGAGCTTGATCGTACCGCGCGCCGCGCTGGAGCGTTTAGCGCGTGAAGTCCCGCGCGATCGCGCGAGCTTCGAGCGCACGCTCGCGCTGCAGCCGTGGCGCCTTACGCTCGTCGCGGAGCCGCTCTGGCACCTGCTTTCGGGACGAACCGCACTGAAAATCGAAGGCTACGCGGTGGGCGATCCGAAAGTACGATTATCCGATGAAGCCACACCCGAATAGCTTTAACGCGCTCGATACGCTTATCGCCGGCGATCGTTCGTACCGGTATTTTCGGCTTGGCGCGCTGGAAGCGGCGGGCGTCGCGACACTCTCACGGCTGCCCTTTTCGCTCAAGATTCTTCTCGAAAATTTGCTGCGCTTGGAAGACGGACGCATCGTTAAATCAGAGGACATCGAAGCACTCGCGCGCGCCGGCCGCTCGCGAAGCGAGCGTGAGATCGCGTTTACGCCGGCTCGCGTTTTGCTGCAGGATTTTACCGGAGTTCCATGCGTTGTCGATTTGGCCGCGATGCGCGATGCGATGGCCTCGATGGGCGGCGACCCCAAAGCGATCAATCCGATCCAGCCGGTAGAGCTGGTCATCGATCATTCGGTGCAGGCCGATTATTTCGGCTCCGACGACGCGCTCGCGAAGAACACGCAAATCGAATTCGAACGCAACCGCGAGCGCTACGCCTTCCTGAAGTGGGGGCAGTCCGCGCTATCGGGATTGCGAGTCGTACCTCCCGGCACCGGTATCGTGCATCAGGTCAACATCGAATACTTAGCGCGCGTCGTCTTCCCGGGTGTCACCCTGAGCGAGCCTGCCCCGAGCGGAGTCGAGGGGAAGGGCGACACCGGGGAATCCTTAGCATACCCTGACACCGCCGTCGGCACCGATTCGCACACGACGATGGTCAACGGTCTGGGCGTGCTGGCGTGGGGAGTCGGCGGCATCGAAGCGGAGGCCGCGATGCTCGGGCAGCCGGTGACGATGCTCATTCCGGAGGTTGTCGGTTTTCGTTTGGAGGGATCGTTGCGCGAAGGCGTGACCGCGACCGATCTCGTGCTGACCGTGGCGGAACTGCTGCGCCGTAAAGGCGTCGTCGGAAAGTTCGTGGAGTTCTTTGGGCCCGGACTCTCCGCGCTTCCCGTCGTCGATCGAACGACGATCAGCAACATGTCGCCGGAGTTCGGCTCGACCGTCGCGATTTTTCCGATTGACGATCGCACGCTTGAGTATCTTCGTCTGACGGGCCGCCGGCCGGAACACGTTGCACTCGTCGAAGCGTATGCGAAGGCGCAGGGCCTCTTTCGTACCGACGCGATGCCGGAGCCTGAGTTTGCGGATTCGCTGGGCCTCGACCTCGCGACGGTCGAGCCGAGCCTTGCCGGGCCGCGCCGGCCGCAGGATCGCGTACCGCTCGCGCAAGTCAAAACGTCGTTCGAGGGCGCACTCGAAGAATGGATCGCAGCGCGCGAACGCAGCAACGGCGCCGTTTCGCGCTTTGAAGGCGAAGGCGGCGGCGGCACGGCAACGGTCCCGCATCCGACGCTGGTTGCGTCCGCGGTCGACGACGTCGCAGATGGATCCGTCGTCATCGCTGCGATCACGAGTTGCACGAACACGTCGAACCCATCCGTGCTCGTTGGAGCTGGATTGCTCGCGCGCAACGCCATCGAGCGAGGGCTCTCGACCAAACCTTGGGTGAAGACGTCGCTTGCGCCGGGATCGAAAGTTGTGACCGACTACTTGACCAAGGCCGGGCTCCAGGAGCATCTCGATCGGCTCGGGTTCAACCTCATCGGATACGGCTGCACCACCTGCATCGGCAATTCCGGACCGCTCCCGCGCGACGTCGCCGAAGCCGTCGCCGAGAGCGACCTCGTCGTGGCGGCGGTGCTCTCCGGAAATCGCAACTTCGAAGGACGCATCCATCCGCAAGTCCGCGCCAACTATCTCGCCTCTCCGCCGCTGGTCGTGGCGTACGCGCTGGCCGGCCGCATGGACATCGATTTGACGACCGAGCCGCTCGGTACCGACAGAGCCGGGCAGCCCGTCTATCTGCACGAGATTTGGCCGAGCAACGACGCCATCGCCGCGACGATCGCGTCATGCATCAGCGAGGAGATGTTCCAACGCGAGTACGCCGACGTTTTCAACGGCGACGAAAATTGGCGCGCGTTGAGCGTTTCGGAAAGCGAGCGGTACGCGTGGGAGCCGCGCTCGGAGTATGTGAAACGGCCCCCGTACTTCGACGGCATGCCCGCGCAGCCGGCGCCGCTGCAAGACGTGCGCGGTGCGCGCGCGATCGCCGTGCTCGGCGACTCCGTCACGACCGATCACATCTCGCCCGCGGGCAGCATCGCGCGCAACAGCCCGGCCGGAGCCTATCTGATGGAGCACGGCATCGAGCCGCGGGATTTTAACTCTTATGGCGCGCGCCGCGGGAATCATGAGGTGATGGTGCGCGGAACCTTCGCGAACGTGCGCCTTCGCAACGCGCTCGTGCCCGGCGTCGAGGGCGGCGTCACGCGGTATTTGCCGACCGGCGAACAACTCTCGATCTTCGAGGCTTCGCAGCGATACGCGCGCGACGGCACGCCGCTCGTCGTGTTGGCCGGAAAGGAGTACGGCTCGGGCTCGTCGCGCGACTGGGCGGCGAAGGGACCGTACCTGCTCGGCATCAAGGCAGTGATCGCCGAATCGTTTGAACGGATTCACCGTAGCAACTTGATCGGTATGGGCGTCTTGCCGCTGGAGTTCGCCGATGGCGCCGATCGCTCGACGTATGGGCTCGAGGGCGATGAGATTTACGATATCACCGGGATTGTGAACGGGATTGAGCCGCGGATGCGCCTCCATGTGAAGGCTACCGATCCGAAGAGCGGGCGCTCCATAGACTTCGACGTTCGTCTGCGCATCGATACGCCCAACGAAGCAGAGTATTATCGCCACGGCGGCATCCTGCAGTACGTCTTGCGCAATCTGCGCTCTTCTGCCGAGTCATCCTGAGCGGAGTCGAAGGATGGAAGCAACGCTCTTTCTTGCGGATTCGGCGCAGGCGTCGCCCGACGGCAAACTCCACGCGCTCGGCATCGGTTGGACGCACACCAGCAGCCCGATGACGGCGCCATCGGCGATCGCCTTCATCTTACACGTGCCGTGGGACGAGACGAACCGGCGGATTAAGTGGACGCTCGACCTCCTCGACGCCGACGGCAATGCCGTCGTCATTCAAACCGGTCCGGAGAGTTTCTCCGGAATGCACATCGAGAACGAGATCGAAGTCGGACGTCCGCCGGGGACGAAGCCCGGCGCCGACATCAACGTTCCCTTCGCGGTGAACATAACGCCGATGCCGCTCTCGCCCGATCACACCTACGTCTGGGTACTTAAAGTCGGCGAGCGCGAATGGCGCGCGCCGTTTGCGACGCGACCTTTGCAACCGAACGGGCGCGGCTAACGCTACGCCGGCACCGTCGTGCTGTGGAGGCGATCTTATTCCAAATACTTGACATAAACTGTCATATTTAAGTAGTTTGATTGAGCCGTGAAGGCCGACCGGCTCATTACCCTCTTGCTCTTGCTGCAATCGCGGCGGCAATGTTCCGCGCGCATCCTCGCGGAGCAGCTCGAAGTCTCGGAGCGGACGATCTATCGCGACGTCGATGCGCTCTGCGCGGCGGGCGTTCCGGTATACGCGGAGCGCGGCTCGAACGGCGGCATCGTGCTTGCGGACGGCTATCGCCGCGCGCTGACGAACTTCGGCGAAGACGAAATTCGAGCGCTCTTCGTTTCGGGCGCGAGCGCACTCGCCGATCTCGGACTGGAGCGTGGGCTGCATCGCGCGCTTGAAAAACTCCACGGCGGGCTCGCCAACGTTCAGCGGCGAGCGGCAGAGAAGTCGCGGGCACGGATTCATCTCGATCAGCGGCGCTGGAACCAACCCGAGCCGCCGCGCGCCGTGCTCACGACGTTGCGGCGCGCCGTCTGGGACGACCGCTGCATCCGAATGCGTTACGAAGGCCGCAACCGCGCAGCAACGACGCGACGGGTCGACCCGCTGGGGCTCGTCTCTAAGGCCGGTGTGTGGTATCTCGTCGCACGCTCGGACGGCGAACCGCGCAGCTTTCGGGTGGAGCGGATTCGCAGTGTCGAAGAGCTAGCCGAGCGTTTCGAGCGGCCGCCCGATTTCGATCTCGAACGCTTCTGGAGCGAATCGTCGGCGCGTTTCGCGCAAGCGTCGCGCAGTGCCGACTGCACGGTACTGCTGCGGGCTTCGCATGAAGCGCTCGAGCGTCTTACGCTCTACTGGCCGGCGGAAATTGAGTCGCGTGGCGAACGCGACGCGTTGGTTCGCGTAACCTTTCCCGGACGCGAAGTCGCGCTCTTCCAGCTCCTGGCGTGGTCCGACGCTGCAATGCTCGTCGAGCCTGCCGAGCTGCGTCGCGAAGTGGCGGCGCGCGCTCGGCAAGCCCTCAAGCGTTACGCGAAAGCGGGCCGCTAGTCGCGAACTTTGCGCTGGTGAATGATGATCGAGTTGCCTTCGGGATCTTGACCGAAAGCCATGAAACAGACCGGTGATTCCATGACGTCGGAGAGTTCCAGGCCGCGTCCGCGGTAAACCTCGACGGCGCGCTTGGCGTCGTCCACGGCAAACATAATCGCGCCGCCGGTTTCGCCATCTTCGGGTTTCCACACGCCGAACGTCGACCCGTCGGCGAGTGTGAATTCTGCGCCGCGCCCCTGATCGTCGATCATGGTCGGCGTCATGCCCAGCACGTCGCGATAGAAGGCAATCTGGCGTTGCGGGTCGCGGACGAGATAAGCGGCGATGTCGATGCCTTTAACGGCGGTCGTCGTGTCGTTGTTAAGCGTTTCGTTCATAAGGGTAGCCTACCTCGCAATACATGACATCTTCTGTCAGGTATCATAGCTTGACGCGGCCCGTTTCGTCGTTGAAGGAATCGGTGAACCACATTCTTCCGTCCGGGCCCGCAACGATACCATAGGGACCGGCCTGGGACGGCAGGCCTTTAGAGTATTCCGTCACGTGTCCGCTCATCGAGATGCGGCCGATTTTTGGCGAGTAGTAATAATAGCCGAATGTACTTTCCGTGAACCACATTGCACCGTCGGGTCCCGCGGCGATGTCGGCGAGTACTTCGCCTGGGGTGATACCTCGCGAGTATTCGGCGACGCGACCGGACGTTGTGATCCGCCCGATCTTTGCTTGGCTGCTGGTCGAGTACTCCGTAAACCACATCGCACCGTCCGGACCCAAAGCGATGGCCTGCGGTGTGCCGGTGATGCCGTTGGCATAGCTGGTCGCCTTTCCGTGAGTCGTAATCCGGCCGATGCCGTTTGGGGAAGTCTCCGTAAACCAAAGCGCGCCGTCCGACCCCGTGGCGATGTCCGCGGGCTGCGCGGGGATGTCGTAAGCGGTGACTCTACCTTTGGTAGTTAGGCGTTCGATCGCGCCGCTGGAACCGGAGGCGCTTGCCGTAAACCATAACGCGTTGTCCGGTCCGGTCGTGATGTCGAATGGATCGGTATTGGGGCTGACCGCATATTGTGTGAAATCTCCGGTTGTCGTGAGTCTCGTGATATGCGGGTAAAAGTCGTCCGTCAGCCAGAGCGCGCCGTCGGGTCCGGCAGCGATGTCCGCAAACGATTGATAGTTCGACCCAGCGTAGTAGGTGTGTTTCGACTTCCCTGACGTCGCTATGCCGACGACGGCATTGGCGCCGAAGTCTTGGTCGATGCCGTCGACAACCCAGACCAACCCGGCGGGTCCCGCCGCGATCGCTCCCGGGCTATAGTAGGTGTTGTAGCGCGGAAGATCCGCGAACTCTCTAATCCTTATGCGTTCGTGCGCCGAAGGCGAAACGACCTGGACGCGAGAGGATGTCTCCTGCGGCAACGCTCCGGTCGTTCCGGAGCCGGCACAACCGGGCGTCGCTGCCGCGAGTGCAGCCAGCGCCGAATAAATCGCAATATGCCTTATCATTTTCGCCTCGTTTTGAACGCTAAAGTCCAACGCGTCCGAGTTCGCCGGTTCCTCAACAGGAGTGACCTAAGTCACTGACTCAGGTCACTATTCTACTGCAAGCCGGGCCGGAAAGTCTGAAGAATTTTTAAAGCATCACCCGGCGGAAGTCGGCCAGCAGCTCGGCGACGTAGACCAAGAATCGCGCCGCCCCCGCGCCGTCGATGACCCGGTGATCGTAGCTGACGCTGATCGGCAACATGAGGCGCGGGGCGAACTTCTTACCGTCCCAGACGGGCTTCATCGCGGTACGCGTCGCCCCGAGAATTGCGACCTCGGGCGCGTTGACGATCTGGGTGAAGGCCGTTCCGCCGATACCGCCGATGGACGAGATCGTAAAGCTGCCGCCCTGCATTTGCGCGAGCGTCAATTTGCCCTCGCGAGCTTTGCCCGCAAGCTCTTGCGCCTCGCGCGCGATCTCGATCAATCCCTTCGCATCGGCATTCTTGATGACCGGCACGACTAATCCGCCGGGCGTGTCGGCGGCGAAGCCGACGTTGTAATAGCGTTTCAGGATCAGCTCGTCGCCGTCCAGCGACGAATTGAACTCGGGAAACCGTTGCAGCGCCGCGACCGATGCGCGAATCAAGAATGCGAGCATCGTGAGCTTCGGGCCGCCGGACTTCGTTTGTTCGGCGTTGACCTCGTTGCGAAGCGCTTCGATCGATGTAACGTCGGCTTCGTCGTAGTTGGTGATGTGCCGTATGGAGACCCAATTGCGGTGCAGGTTCGGGCCGGAGAGTTTCTTGATGCGCGAAAGCGGTTGCCGCTCGACCGCGCCGTACTGCCCGAAGTCGAGTTTGGGCCAGGCCGGCAGGCCGCCGAATGCCCCGGCCTCCGCGCGCGGCGTCTGCAGCGCCTTCTTGACGAAGCTCTGCACGTCTTCGCGTGTGAGCCGGCCGTTGGGGCCGTTTCCGTGCAAGCCGCGCAAATCGACGCCGAGCTCGCGGGCAAAGCGGCGAATCGCGGGGCTGGCGTGGACGACGCCGTCACCAACGGGCGGTGGCGGCGCGGGCTGCGGAGCGGATGCGGGCTGCGGCGAAGGCGCGGCTTGCGTTGGCGGGGGAGCAGTTTTCTGCGGCGCCGATGCGGCTTGCGTGCTCAGCAGCAAAACCGGCGTGCCTCGCGAGACCTTGTCGCCGACTTTGACTTTGACGTCCTTTACGACGCCGTCGATCTCCGCCGGGACTTCCATCGAAGCTTTCTCGCTCTCGAGGGTGATCAGCGAATCGTTTTTTTTGACACGATCGCCCGGCTTGACCAAGACTTCGATGACCGGAACGTCCTTAAAGTCGCCGATATCCGGAACGCGGACCTCGATCGCGTCACCCGCGGCTTCCTGCGCCGCCGCAGGGGCCGCGGCGGCGGGCTTTTGCGCGGGCGGCGCCGCGTCTGACGCGAGCGTCGCAATCGGCGTGCCTTTGGAGACTTTATCGCCGACTTTTACCTTGACGTCCTGGACGACGCCCTCGGTTTCGGCCGGAACCTCCATCGAGGCTTTCTCGCTCTCGAGCGTGATCAGCGAGTCATTCTTCTTGACGAGGTCGCCCGGCTTGACGAGGACTTCGATGACCGGAACATCTTTGAAGTCGCCGATGTCGGGAACGCGGACCTCGATCGAATCGCTCATTGCCGCTACACCGTGATGGGGTTCGGTTTATTTGGATCGATGTCGTACTTGTCGAGCGCTTTCTTGACGAGATCTCTGCGAATCGTTCCTTCGTCGGCGAGCGCGTTCAGCGCCGCGATCGTTACGAAGTGCCGGTCCACTTCGAAAAAGCGGCGCAGCTTTCGGCGAAAGTCGCTGCGTCCGAACCCATCGGTGCCCAGCGCGACGTAACGCCGCCCCACACCCACATAGGGATGGATCTGCTCGGCGAAGGTGCGGATATAATCCGTCGCGGCGATGCCGGGGCCCGCGCGTTCGCGCAAACACTCCTCAACGTAGGGAATACGCGGCTTCGCTTGCGGGTTGAGCATGCTCCAGCGGCGGGCCGCGACGCCGTCGCGCTGCAGCTGGTTGAAGCTCGTCACGCTCCAAACGTCGCTGCGCACGTTCCATTCATCGGCAAGCAGATTCGCCGCTGCCTCGACTTCGCGCAGAATCGCGCCCGAACCGAAGAGCTGAACGCGCGGCGTTTTTTTGTCGGGCGGTCCGCCGTCACGCAGGAGATACATCCCGCGCAGGATACCGACGCGCGCGTCCGGCGGCATCGCCGGATGCGCGTAGTTTTCGTTCATCAGCGTGATGTAATAGTAGACGTCTTCCTGCTCTACGAGCATCCGGCGCAATCCGTCTTGGACGATCACGGCAACCTCGTATGCGTACGTCGGATCGTAGCTGCAGCAGTTGGGTACGAACGACGCCGCAACCTGACTGCTCCAGTCCTCGTGCTGCAACCCTTCACCGTTGAGC
>DASXGO010000496.1:0-3205 GCA_036489055.1 Candidatus Cybelea sp.
ACGTGGCCGCTCCTCTCGCCCGACCCTCGCTTCTGGCCTGCCGGCGAGCTCAATCTCGCAGCAGCGGCCGCCGCCCGCCCAAAGCCGCGCGCGGATATCTATGCGCTGGGCAGCGTGGGTCAAGATCGGAATCTCGTCCAACAGGCGAACCAAACGTTTGCCCCGATGAACGTCCGCTGGTACGGCGGCGATCTCAGCTATCCGTTGACGCCGACGATTCGCTTCGTCGGAACGCTCAATCCCGACTTCTCCAACGTTGAAATCGATCAACAGACGATCGCGCCGCAAGAGTTCCAACGCCAACTTCTCGAGTATCGCCCATTCTTCGCGCAGGGCGCCGCGTACATCAATGCTAATTCGAGCGTTCGCGCCCCGGTCGGAACGAACGTGCAGCCTCCCTTTCTCGTCTTTTATTCGCCCTCGGTCGGACCGTTCGACAACGGCGCCAAAGTCGAAGGGACCTTCGGTGAGAATGCGTTCGGCGCCCTGACGTTCCACGGCTTCGACGTACCGTCGAATAATACGTTCACCGATCAGGCGTACGGGTTTCAACACGCGGTTCCGGGCGGCGCATTTACGTATTGGAGCGACGGCGTCTTCGCAAATCACAGCATTGCAGGTTGGGATAACACGATAGAAAACGGATTCGAGGCGCGCAATCTCCAGAACGGCATGATCTACTTCGGGGATTACTCGTTCGAAGACGGCTCGTGGGTTCCCCAAGGACATGCGGACCTCGCCGAGTTTTGGGTCGACCGGCACAAAGGGCCGTTTGAAATCAACGGCGGGTATCTCGATATCTCGCCCAACTACAATCCGATCGACGGTTTTACGGCGAACTCCGACATTCGAGGCCCGCAGTTCTTTACGAATTACGCCGGCGCGGTGCCGCCGGGCATCAAGAACTACACGCTCTTTTTTGCCGCAGACCGGTTTCTGGACGATTCCGGCGCGGTACATCAGGCGGACGTGCAGTACTTCATCAGCGCCGTCTTCAAGAACCAGTTCTCGATCGATGGCGCCGGCGCTGCGGTGGGACAGCTGCGCTCGTATTCCATACCGTCCGGCCCAGGCTGCACGGGACCGATCGTTGCGCAATCGAGCTTCACCGGATATCCATGTTATCTCGACGGCGTGACCCAGCCGTTCAATCTCTATGTCATACCGGTCGGCTATCGCGACGGGACGCCCACGCCGGTGGACGTTTCTTACCAGTGGGGCCCCTTCGGTGACAATTACGTGCACCTGTTCACGATCGTCACAAGCCGCCCGCTCGCTCGCGGGCTCAGCTTGGGGCTGGAATACGACGGCACCTACGAGCGCGCGTTTTCAAACGGAGTGCTGGATTCGCAATGGCTGCGCCGCATTTCGCTCGCATACAGCATCAGCAACGAGAGCACGTTCAGCATCGGACTTCGCGATATCAACGGCTTCGGCGGATTTGCGACCCAGATCGGCAATAACCTCGCGGTGGCCTTTCATCAACGCTTCGCGTCCGGCAACGAGCTCTACGTCAACTACGGAAGCCCGGCTGCGGGCGCGACCCTCAACCGGTTGATCGTCAAATTTGTCTTCCACGCAGGAGCGGACACCGGCACTTAATAGAAAACGCGGCGTGAGGCGCCACTGGATTCCGCCGCTGGGACTCGTCTTCGGCCAGCTCTGTCATGGCGGATCGTGGCTCCTGGCACTCTGGATTGCCTTGCGCGGGGACGTGGCGAGCTCGCCGCTGCGTGAGATCGCCTGGGTCCATCTCGTCGCGCTCGGTTGGCTGACGACGACGGCGCTCTCGATCTTACTCCACGCGATTCCGGCATTCACCGGCGTCCGCTGGCGACACGAAGGAACGGCGCGAACCGCACTCTTCTTTTTCGGCGCGGCGGTCGTCGCGTTCGTTGTGGCATTTTTAGCGGCACCGCAGTCGCTCTTAGCGATCGGCGTCGCGCTTGGCGCGGCATTGACGATCTATCTTGCTACCGCATGGATGACGCTTGCCGTGGCGATGCGCTCGCCGGATCGCATCGATCGCGCGGTTGCGCGCGCTTTTGCGGCGACGCTGCTGCTGCTATTCATCACTTTGCTGCTCGGCGTGGGAAGCGCGTCGCTCTTGCGCGGCATTGCCGCACCGGAATGGATCGCGCAGCTGCCCTCCGCACACGCCAGCATCGCGCTTTTCGGCTGGCTGACGCTCTTGATCTACGGTGTTTCGGCGCGAACGCTGCGTCCGATCACCGGCAATCGCTCGCAACGGCCGATCCTGCACGTTATCACGGGCAGCTCGACACTCACCGGCGCGCTGCTCTTGGCGGCCGGAAACGGCGCAATGACGCAATGGCTGTCATGGTTGGGAGGAGGCCTCATCGCGTTAGGCGCCGCAGCATACATTGTGGACGTCGCCGCGATTCTCACGGGGTCGAGTGTTACCTATCGGCCGCCGCAGTTCTTCATTGCGGCCGGGCTGACGTGGCTGCTCGTGGCGCTGTTTCTGGGCACCGGCGTATTGGCGGGTGCGCCGTGGCAGTCTGCGTTCGTATTCGTGATGCTCGCCGGCTGGGCAGGGCAGATGGTCAACGGCCACATCTTACATATCGGCGTTCGCCTCATCGCCACGATCTATCGCGGCGAGGACGACGAAACGGAGCCTCGCGCGTTGCTGGACCCATTGCGACCCTGGTTCGCATTTTTCGCAATGCAGCTTGCCGTTGCGTGCGTCGCCGTCGGGTTGCTCGCAGAGAATGCCAACATAACGGCTATCGGCGCGGCGATCGGCCTGATGGGATGGTTAGCGTTGATGACGGCGCTCGCAATGGCGCGGCGCGCGGCTGCGAATGCGTAAGCCGAGGCGCTAAGGTTAAACCGTGAAGTTGCAGATCGGCGTGATGGGATCGGCCGGCGGGGTGTTGACCGACGGGCAAGTCGCCATCGCTAAGCGATTGGGAGAAAGCATTGCGCGACGCGGTGCGCTGATCGTAACCGGTGCTTGTCCGGGATTGCCGCATGCCGCGGTCCTCGGCGCGCACGAGGCCGGCGGCGAAAGCTTGGGCGTTTCGCCCGCACATTCGCCGGAGGAACACGTCGAGCTCTACGAGTCGCCGCTCGAGCCGTACACTGCGATGTGCTTCACCGGATCGGGACTCATGGGTCGCGAGGTGCATAACATCCACAGCTCCGACTTCGTCATCTTCGTCGGCGGCCGAAGCGGCAC
>DASXGO010000431.1:0-7158 GCA_036489055.1 Candidatus Cybelea sp.
TGGTTGACAGACGTCCAGTGCGTTCGAATTAAAAACATCGTCTCCGTCGTGCTGCTCGTGTCGCTTGCGTCCAGCGCCGGATTGCTCGTGGACCGCGCCGCTATGCTCGACACGCTCAAGCGCGTCAGAGTCCTTCTGCGCGCATTGATCGCCAATTTCGTCATCGTGCCGGCGTTGGCGCTGCTGGTCGCGCGCGTCTATCACCTTGCAAATCCGGTTGCAACCGGATTACTGCTCATGGCGATGGCACCCGGCGTACCGTTCATCATGCAGGCCGGCGGGCGCAAGAAGGGCGGCAGCCTTGAGCTCGCAATCGAGCTGACGTTCATCATGGCAGCGCTTTCGACGTTCACGATTCCGTTTACGGCGCGGCTCTTGCTTCCCGAAGGCCACAGCGGGAGCGTTTCGCTGGGGCAGCTCAAGGCCCTCGGCCTGTTTCAGCTGCTGCCGCTCGTTCTCGGCGCGCTCGTTACGGCGCTCATGCCGGCGCTCGCAAAGAAGATTATTCCGTACTTCAAGCGTCTCACGTTGATCAGCATGATTGCGTTCTTCGCGATCATTGCGCCGCAAACAATTCGCTCGTTCGGAATTCTGTTCGGGTCCTTTGGAGTGCTGGCGATGCTGACAGTCATGATTCTATCGCTCGCGGTGGGCTGGCTTGCCGGAGGGCGCCGCGCTGACTACCGTCATACGCTCGCGATTGGAACCCTATTACGCAATCCGGGCTCCGCAGCCGTTATCGCAACGATGTTTCGGAGCCCCGCCCCCGAGGCCGTCGTCCTCATCTACTTCGTTGTGCAGTTCGTCGTCGCCGCGTTCGCCGGAAGTTTCTTTAAGCGAGCTTCGCCAGCGCGTCCACGTTCTCAAACGACGTAAAGGTCGTAACGTATGGCAGCGCCGCCGCCATGCCGCGTGCCGACGGCTCGTAGCCGGCGCGATCCGCGTCGGGATTGATCCATGCAATTGCGGCAGAACGCCTCGCGGTCTCACGCATAGCCTTCTGCAGTTGCGGAATTTCGCCGACGTCGAGACCGTCGCTGATAATTATTACGAACGTTTGATCCGACAGCCGCGCGCCGTACGTGCGCACGAACTCAGCTACGCTGGCGCCGATGCGCGTACCGCCGCCCCACGCCTCGCCGAGATCCCCCATTGTGTCACCCTGAGCCAGCTTGCCCTGAGCGGAGTCGAAGGGAAGGGCGACACAATGCGAGCTCAGTGCGCGCAGCCGGCGCGTGACGTCTTGCAGCTGCGTGCTGAAAACGAACGCTTCGGCACGTCGCGTACGGTTGCAGAGCGCGTAGGCAAACTGCAACGCTCGCGGTGCGTGCTCGCTCATCGAGCGACTGCCGTCAAGCAGCACCACAAAGCGCGGATTGCGCAACGGGTGGCCGAGCGTATGCGGTTCGATCAGATCGCCGCCGGTGCGCAGACTCGCGCGCAGCGTTCGGCGGAGGTCGAAACGCTCGCCACGCTTCTGCGGCTTCCAGCGCAGCGAGCGGCCCAGCCGCAAGCGCGCGATAAGGCGATCCGCCTCGCGCATCGCTTCGTCGAGCCCTTCGCGGGGAATCGCCGGCGGATTCGACGCCGCGGCGCCGGGACTGTAGCGCGCGAGCATCGCCTGCCACGCGTCGCTCAAACTCTCGGATTCCGGCTGTCGTTTGATCTCGACGGTTTGCGCCGGCGCCGCCACGTCGTCGCGCACGTCGCGCGTGCGCCGGTGCCGGTGCTGCGTCTGCGCCACCCCTAGCTGTTCGCTGGTGAAAAACGCGTCGAACGCGCGGTTGAAGAGCTCGACCTCCTCCGGTTTGCTGCAGCAAATCGCGCGCAGCGCGGCCGCAACGCGGCGCCGCTCGCGCACGCCGATCAGCTCAATCGCACGCACCGCCTCCGCCGCTTCGCGCGGGCCGACGTTGAAGCCGTGCACGGTGCGCAGCCGTGCGCAGAACTCGGCGACCTTCGCTGTGAGATTATCGCTTGCGTTAAGCACGCGCGAGCATCGGCTCATACTGCGGCCTCAAGCTGCGCAGCAGCTCCCAATCCTCTTGCACTTTGAGAATGCACCCCGTCGTCGCCTCGAGCGTGCGTTCGTCGAGCGCGTCCCGATGCAGCCGCACGAGCGCGAGCGCCCAGTCGAGGCTTTCGGCGGTTCCCGGCACGCGCTGGAATGGCTGCGCGCGCAGAAATTCCATAAAGCGCGCGATCTGCTCGGCGAGGCGCGCGTTGATGCCCGGCAACCGCGCGTGCAAAATTTCCACCTCGCGTTCGAACGACGGATAGCCTATCCAGAGATAGAGGCACCGGCGGCGCAGGGCGTCGGAGAGATCGCGGGTGCGATTCGACGTGACGACGACCACCGGCCGCGCCTTGGCGCGCAGCGTTCCGATCTCCGGAATCGTCACTTGAAACTCGCCGAGCAGCTCGAGTAGAAAGGCCTCGAAGGCTTCGTCGGCGCGATCGATCTCGTCTATCAGCAGCACCGGCGCCCGTTCTTGGCGGATCGCGTCGAGCAGCGGCCGCGCAAGCAAGAACTTCTCGCCGAAAATCTGCGCCTCGCGCTCCTGCACGCTCGCGCCCTGGTGCTCGGTGAGGCGAATGTGCAGCAGCTGTTTGGGATAGTTCCACTCATACAGCGCGCTCGCGGCATCGAGACCCTCGTAGCACTGCAAGCGGATCAGCTTCGTATCGAGCACGTCGGCGAGCACCTTCGCGCTTTCGGTCTTGCCGACGCCCGCGGGCCCCTCGACGAGCAGCGGCTTTTCAAGCGCGAGCATCAGTTCGAGCGTCGTCGCGACGTCGTCGTCGGCAATGTAGCCGTGCTGCGCAAAGCGCTCGCGAATCTGCTGCGCGTTCACGTCGCCGCTTTCGTTTCGCGATCATGCGCAGCAATCGTCGCGACGAT
Source organism: Candidatus Cybelea sp. (assembly GCA_036489055.1). Taxonomy (GTDB): domain Bacteria; phylum Vulcanimicrobiota; class Vulcanimicrobiia; order Vulcanimicrobiales; family Vulcanimicrobiaceae; genus Cybelea. The sequence goes on from DASXGO010000431.1 coordinate 2,903, forward strand.
CTCGGCGAGGATCGAGATCGCGACCTCGCCCGGCCGCCGTGCGCCGATGTCGATGCCGGCGGGATTATGCACGTTGGCGAGACGTTTGCGCGCGATGCCCTTTGCATGCACGTCGGCGAAGACTTCGGTCGCGCGCCGCCGGCTCGCAAGTAAGCCGGCGTAGGCAGGTTCGCCGCGTTTTAAGATCGCCACGAGCGCGGCTTCATCGTAATGTCCCTGCGACGCAACGACCGCAACGAGCCGACCGCGATCATCCGCGTTCATTCCGCCGAGGAAATCGTCCAGCGCATCGAGCGCGACGGCGTGCTCCTCTTCCCCCTCGCCGAGCTCGTGCAGCTCGGCGGGTTCGACGACGCGAACCACGTGGTAACCCTCGAGCAGCGCGGCAAGACGCGCGAGCTCGGCGGCGACCGGAGTATTCCCGACGATGAGCAGCATGCGCGGCGGCAGATGCGGCTCGAGATACACGTCCACAGCACCCTCCGAGGCACACTCGCCCTCGACGTGCACGAGGCGCGCTTCGCCTTTGCGAATCGCATCGAGCGCTTCGTCGCGCACGATGTGCCGCGAGCAGGAGCCGCCGACGAAGCCTTGCATGCGGCCGTCGGCGAGGACGATCGCGCGGTCGCCGAGATGCGAGCTGACCGGCGCGTAGCGTTTTACGACGGTTGCAAGGGCGAACGGCATACGCGCGCGCTCGAGATCGGCGGCGCGCTCGAAGAACTCGCGCGCGGTCATGTCGTTAGGCGGTGCCGCTCAGGCGGTTGCGCACGTTTTCGAACGTCGTAGCGATGACCTTGCGCGCCTGCGCATCAACGACGCGGCCGCCGACCGTCGCGATCGGCCCGCGCAGCGACGCGGTACCTTTCCAATCCAAAATCGTGAGCGCGCCGCCCTCCGCCGTAAGGTCGGCGCCGGCAGTCAAGTCGACCACGCTGCCGAGCCCGCCGCCGCTGATCTTCATATCCATGTGACTTCCGCTCGCCGCCGGCTGGAGCGCGATCTTGAACTTGAATTTGCCGCGCACCGGTCCCAACGCCACGCCGACCGTCGCATCGAAACTATGCGCGTCGATCACGTTCGTCTGCTGAACGTCGGGCAGGCACGAGGCGATCTTCGCCGGGTCGTTGATGAATGCCCAAACTTTATCTTCGGCCGCCGCAATCCGCTCTTGCCCATTCCACTGCAGGTCCACCTTAGTGTGTCACCCTTCGACACGCTCAGGGTGACAAAACGTCCGTATCATCCTGAGCCGCACCCGTGTCATCCTGAGCCGCACCCGTGTCATCCCGAGCCGCACCCGCGTCATCCTGAGCCGCACCCGTGTCATCCTGAGCCTGTCGAAGGAGACACGGGCGCATCCTTAATCGCCCGCCAAACCTTCTCTCGCGTGAGCGGCATGTCGAGGTGCGTGATGCCGAGCGGCGCGAGCGCATCCATCACGGCGTTGACGAACGCCTGCGGCGAACCGACGTTAGGGCTCTCGCCGACGCCCTTGGCACCGATCGGATGGTGCGGACTCGGAGTTACGGTACTGCCGGTCTCCCAGTGCGGCGTTTCGAGCGACGTCGGAACGAGATACTCCGTGAAGTTCGTGTTGAGGTTGTTGCCGCTCTCGTCGTACTTGATCTCCTGCATGAACGCCATTGCAAAGCCTTCAGTAAGCCCGCCGTGGATCTGCCCTTCGACGATCATCGGATTGATCACGACGCCGCAATCGTCAACGGCCAAAAACCGCCGCACTTTCACGTGCCCGGTATCCCTATCTACGTCAACGACGGCAACATACGCACCGTTGGGAAACGTCAGATTCGGCGGATCGTAATAATACGTCGCCTCCAACCCCGGCTCCGTATCCGGCGGCGGATTCGTATACGCCGCAAACGCGACTTCCTTCATCGTCACGCTCTTGCCGGGGACGCCCTTCACGGCGAACTTGTAATCCTTCCACTCGACGTCGTCTTCGGACGCCTCCAACAGATGCGCGGCGATCTTCTTCGCCTTCTCGCGAATCCGCCGTGCCGCCAACGCAAGCGCCCCACCCGCCACCGGCGTGCTGCGGCTCGCATACGTCCCCAAACCGTAAGGCGCCGTATCCGTATCGCCTTCTTCGACAAGCAGCTCTTGCGGATCGAGGCCGAGCTCTTCGGCGACGATCTGCGCCCACGTCGTTTCGTGGCCTTGCCCTTGATGGCGCGTTCCGGCGCGCACAATCCCCGAACCTGTCGGATGAATCCGAATCTCCGCGCTGTCGAACATCTTGATGCCGAGAATGTCGAAATGCTTCCCCGGCCCGGCACCGACGGTCTCGGTGAACGTCGAAATCCCGATCCCCATCAGCTCGCCGCGCTTGCGCTTCTCGGCCTGCTCTTTGCGCAGCGTATCGTATCCGATCGTATCCAGCGCCTTGCGCAGCGTCGTATGGTAATCCCCGCTGTCGTACGTGAAGCCGAGCGGCGACGCATACGGAAACTGCTCTTTCTTGATGAAGTTTTCCGCGCGCAGCTGCGCCGGATCCATCTCGAGCTTGCGCGCGAGAAGCTCCATGCCGCGCTCGATCGCAAACGATGCCTCGGTGACGCGGAACGAGCACCGATACGCGATCCCGCCCGGCGCCTTGTTCGTAAAGTACGCATCCACTTCGGCAAACGCTGCCGGAAAGTCGTACGAGCCGGTGACGACGCCGAACATGCCGGCCGGATATTTGCGCGGATCGGCGGCCGCGTCGAACGCGCCGTGATCGGCAACGGTCGAAACTTTCAAAGCGGTGACCTTGCCGTCTTTGCTCGCGCCGATCTCGACGTCCATGTGATAGTCGCGCGCGAAGCCGGTCGTGGTGAGATTTTCGGTGCGCGACTCGACCCACTTTACGGGAATGCCGGTGAGTACCGATGCGACCGTTGCGACCACGTAGCCCGGATAGACGGGCACCTTGTTGCCGAAGCCGCCGCCGATGTCGGGCGAGATCACGTGAATCTTGTCTTCCGGAATTCCGGTGACCAGCGAAAACGCGGTGCGGTGCACGTGCGGGGCTTGCGACGTCATGTAGACGGTGAGACGCCCGGTGGCTTTGTTCATGTCGGCGACGACGCCGCACGGCTCGAGCGGCGCGGGATGGCAGCGCGGCGAGAGAATGCGTTCCTTGACGCGCACCTCCGACGACGAAAGTGCGGCATCGGTCTTCGCCTTGTCGCCGACTTCCCAATGATAGATGTGATTGGTCTTCTGCTCGCGGTCGTCGCGCAGAATGACGGTATCCTCGCGCGCTTTGAATGGATCGGCAACCGGATCGAGCGGTTCGTACTCGACGTTCACCAGCTCCGCGCCGTCGTGCGCGACCTCGCGCGTCGTCGCCACCACGCCGGCGACTTCTTGATATTGATAGAGTGCTTTGCCGAACGTGAGCACCATCTGCTTGTCGAGCCCGTGAAAGGTCGGCAGCCATTCGAGATTCGCCGCGTTCAGATCTTCGCCGGTGATCACCGCGACGACGCCGGGCAACGCCAGCGCCGCGCTCTTGTCAATGCTTTTGATGCGCGCGTGGGGATACGGGCTGTGCACGAGCGCGAGATAAACCATGCCGGGCAGCTTGATGTCGTCGAGATAGCGCCCGCGCCCTCGAATGAAACGCGGATCTTCCTTGCGCTTCATCGAAACGCCGATGGCGTGACGCTGTTGGCCGTCTGCAGTCGTCGTCATGATGCACTCCCCGCCGCAATCTTGTCATCCTGAGCCTGCCCCGCGTCATCCCGAGCGGAGTTTGCGTCATCCCGAGCGGAGTCGAGGGACGCCTGCTGCACCGCCTTTACGATGTTCTGATACCCCGTGCATCGGCAGAGATTGCCGGCGAGGGCTTCGCGAATCTCGGCTTCGCTGGGTTTCGGATTATGCTTGAGCATGACGTACGATGCCATCAGCATGCCCGGCGTGCAGTAACCGCACTGAAGACCGTGCTGATCCCAAAAGGCCTGCTGCAGCGGATGCAGCGTGCCGCTCTGCTCGAGGCCTTCGACCGTGGTGATTTCGTGGCCGTCGGCCTGCACGGCGAACATCGTGCACGATTTGATCGCGCGGTCGCCGTCGAGCGCGACGACGCAGACTCCGCAGCTCGACGAATCGCAGCCGACGTGCGTTCCGGTCAGCCCGAGCTCTTCGCGCAGAAAGTAGGCTAAGAGCATGCGCGGCTCGACGTCGCGCTCGTAGCGCGTGCCGTTGACGGTGACGCCGATCTTCATTGCAACCCTCCCACGCCCAGG
>DASXGO010000458.1:0-5655 GCA_036489055.1 Candidatus Cybelea sp.
CAAGGCCTCGGCGCACGTGCCTTCTCCGCCGCCCAAGGCCGGCGGGAACCCTGGACAAGCGTCGTTCGATCTCGGCGTTTGGACGGTGCATGCAAGCTCGCTCGACGCGAACTTTAAGAGCGGCGATTTCAGCACGCCGAATAAGGTGGTTATGAACCGCGAAGGCGGCGACGTCTCGGCCGATCGCGCCAACGGCAACTACAAGAAACAGGTGCTCTATCTCAAAGGCCACGTCGTGATGCACGATACCCAAGGTAACGTCCAGAGCATGGCGGGCGGCGGTCCGCCGGGCGAGCCCAGTCCCTCGACGCTAACCGCCGATCAAGCGCAGATCGACGGTGCCGCCAAGGTTTATAAGGCAATCGGAAACGTGCACTACGTGCAAGCCGACACGGTCGTCGACGCCAATTCGGGCACGCTCAACGACAGCGACCATACGTTGCTGCTCGAGGGTGCCGTCCACATCACGCAAGGTACTCGCAGCATGAACGCGCAGCGCGTGCTCTACAACACCGAGAGCGGCAGCGCGCATGCCCAGGGCGACGTCACCATGCAGTTCCCGAGCCCGGTCCACAAGACGCTCGCGACGCCGAGACCGCTCCATATTCCGAAGAACGCGATCACGCAGCCGGTCTCGAGCTCGCCGCCGTAGCGGCGTCTGAAGATGCTTGAGTTCGCGCGCCTCGACATGCCGCTAGCAGCGCGCATGCGCCCGCGTACGCTCGACGAGTTCGTCGGCCAGCACGAATTGATTGGTGGCGGCCGCGCGCTGCGTGCCGCGATCGAACGCGATGCGGCACCGTCGATGATTCTATGGGGTCCGCCCGGGAGCGGTAAGACCACGCTCGCGCAAATCGTCGCCCAAACGACGGGAGCGTACTTCGAAGGCATGTCCGCGGTGAGCGCGGGTGTTGCGGATCTTCGACGGGTCGTTCGAGACGCCGGCGCGCGGCGCCGGGTGGGTAAGCGAACGGTGCTCTTTATCGACGAGATCCATCGCTTCAACAAGGCGCAGCAAGATGCGGTGCTGCCTTACGTCGAGGACGGGACGGTGACGTTCATCGGCGCGACAACCGAGAACCCGTCGTTCGAGGTGAACTCAGCGCTCCTTTCCCGCGCGCGCGTGTTCGTGTTGCAGCCGCTTTCGGAGGACGAGGTTGGAACGATCGTCGACCGAGCGTTGAACGATTCGGAGCGCGGGCTCGGGGCGATGCAGCTGCAGCTGGAGCCTGATGCGCGACGCCTGTTGATCTCACTGGCCAACGGCGACGCCCGCGCGGCGCTCAATGCGCTGGAGTTCGCAGGCGCCACTGCCGCGACGCGCGAGGGAATCCCGGCGATCGACTCGACGCTGATTCGTGAGGCGATGCAGCGGCGCGGATCTCAATACGACAAAGCCGGCGACATGCATTACGATGTCATCAGCGCGTTCATCAAATCGGTTCGCGCCAGCGATCCCGATGCTGCCCTCTACTGGCTCGCGCGAATGATCGAGGGCGGAGAAGATCCGCTCTTCATCGCGCGCCGGCTTGTGATTCTGGCCTCTGAAGACGTGGGCCTCGCCGATTCTAACGGTCTGCAAGTCGCCGTCGCGGCGCAGCAGGCCGTTCACTTCGTCGGCATGCCGGAGGGTTTCTATCCGCTCGCGCACGCGACGCTCTACCTCGCCACGGCGCCCAAGAGCAATGAGGTCGGTCGCGCGTACGCTGCCGCGCTCGACGACGTTCAAAACACCTACAACGACCCCGTGCCGATGCACTTGCGGAACGCGCCGACCGGACTGATGCGCCAACTCGGATATAACAAAGGTTACCATTATGCGCACGATGACTATAATATTCGCCAGCTCAATCTGCCCGAAAGGCTGCGCGATCGCAAGTACTACGAAAAAAAGAGGCGGTCCGATTGATTCTCGGACCGCCCGTTTCCCGTTGCTACTTCTCGGAGTGTGCGTTGGAGCTTCGCACAAGCAAATAGTAGAACTGCATACTGTGAGCGACCTGTGAATTCCAACCGAATTTATCTCGACAATGCGGCGACGACTCCGTTGCGCGCGGAGGTCGTCGAGTCGATGCGCGAAGCCGCCGTTGATGCCGGCTATAACCCGAGCTCCCTGCACTCGGAAGGACGTCGAGCGGCCGGCTTGCTGGATTCTGCTCGCGATCGCGCGGCTGCGGTTTTGGGCGCTCATCGCAACGAGATCATCTTTACCTCCGGCGGCACGGAATCCGACAACCTTGCGGTCGTAGGCACCGTTCGCGCGGCCGGGCGCGGAGCGCGCGTCGTTTGCAGCGCGGTCGAGCATCACGCGGTACTCGCGGCGGTCCAGGCGCTCGCCGACGATGGCTACCAGGCGGTCGTGCTCCCGGTAGCCGGCGACGGCCGCGTCAGCGTCGCCGCGTTCGCGCAGGCGCTCCGAGCCGGAGCCTCCTTGGCCTCGGTGATGTACGCCAACAACGAAACGGGCGTGATCCAGCCGATCTCCGAGCTTGCAGCCGCCGCCCGGAGGCAGGGCGTGCCGCTTCATACGGATGCGGTCCAGGCCCCAGATTGGTTACCGATCGACGTGCCGTCGCTCGATGTGGACCTGCTCTCCCTCTCCGCCCATAAGTTCGGGGGTCCCAAGGGCGTCGGGCTGCTCTATGTCCGCCGCGGCACCGGCCTTCATCCCCTGCTCTCGGGCGGCGGGCAAGAGTCCGGACGGCGGGCCGGCACCGAGAATCTTGCCGGCATTGCCGGGATGGTTGCGGCACTCGAGCTGGCGGCTGCGGGGCGCGTTCAAGCGAGCGACCGGGTGCGGCGCCTGCGCGATCGCCTCGAAGACGGCATCCGGTTGACGGTCCCGGAAGCGACCGTCAACGGCAGCGAGGCCGACCGCCTGCCGAATATCTGCAACGTCAGTTTTGCCGGCACCGATTCAGCGGCACTCCTGATGGCGCTCGACCTGGCCGGCGTCGCCGTTTCGGCGGGCAGCGCGTGCACGTCCGGGAACCTCGAGCCGAGCCACGTCCTCGACGCCATGGGCTTGGATGCGGTCCGCCGCCGGGGTGCGATTCGCTTCTCGCTCGGAATCAGTACGACCGCGGACGAGGTTAATCGCGTTTTGGATATCTTACCTGGGATCGTAAGTGATCTGCGGCGCCCGTCCGTGATGGGCGCGGGCCCAATGAAAGGGCGGGGGGATGGGTAGACTCTTGGGACGAACGGCGCGCGGCTGGAGGCTGAAGCTTGAGCGGTAGTGAGTGGGGCCCGTTGGTTCTTGATGTGCTCGCGGGCGTCGGTGCGCTCCTAGTCGGCATTGGGGTCCTTGTTGGCGCATTGGCGCTGGCGAAAACCCTGACCCGGCTTCGGGTCACGCTCGACGCCGTCGACAGTCAGTTGGAAAATATCGGGACTCCGGTGACGAACACGCTGACGCACGTCGATGAGGTCACGAAGTCGCTTGGAGAGACGGCCGGTGCCCTCTCTCAAACGGCCGAGCTGACGAAAAGCGCCGTCGTTCCGGCAATTATCAACGTCGGCGCGACACTGGGCGGCGTAACCGCGGGTTTACGACGCTTGGTTACTGGAAAAGACCGAAGAGCGGGGGAGTAAATAAACGATGGGTAAGCGCAATGGCGGGGGCGGTGGTTTCTTCGCCGGATTTCTTATCGGCGCAGTAATCGGCGGCGTTGCCGCCGTCCTGTTGACGCAGGAGGAGGCGCGGGACCGGATCGCCGGCAGCGCAAAGGAAGCCGGCAACTTTGCGATGGGCGCCACCGGCGACCTTCGCGGCAAGGTGAACGACGTTACGTCCCAATGGCAGTCGAGCGTTTCGGAACTCTACGAGCGCGGACGCCAAGTTGTGGAGAGCGCCCGTGCAAACATCGACGCTGCCGTTGCCGAAGGCCGCGCGGCGGCCGACGAGACTGCGCAAGAATTGCAGCAGAAAGCCGAGGGTTAACCGTTGGACATCAAAGTCAATGTGCGCGAGGCGCCCGGCGACTGCTACGTCGTGGATCTGAGCGGCGAGATCGACGTCTACACTTCACCGAAGGTCAAGGATGCGATCGGCAATCTCATCGATCGCGGCGTCTACCACCTGGTCATCAATTTGGAGAAAGTGCGTTACATCGATTCGACCGGCCTTGGCGTGCTCATCGGTGGTCTCAAACGCGTGCGCGAGCATGGGGGTTCGGTTAATCTCGTCTGTACCAACCCGCAGATCAAGAAGATCTTCGACATCACCGGTCTCGTCAAAATTTTCGGGATTTTCGATAACGAAGACGCGGCGATGAAGGCCCTGGTATGAACCAGGCCGTCGAGAACGTGCTTCCGGAGCTCGTCGAGCTGCGGATTCCTTCTCGTGCGGAATGGGTGGCGCTGGCGCGCCTTGCCGCGGCCACGGTTGCCAATCGCCTGCGTTTCTCGATCGAAGAGATCGAAGACGTGAAACTCGCGGTCGCCGAAGCCTGCACCGCCGTAATCCAACACGAAGGTCACGGAGAGTTCATCGTGCTCACGTGCGAGGCGCTGGAGGATTCGTTGCGCGTTCGGATTCGCGATAGCGGCCGCCATGGCGTGCACGCGGCGGAGCAGCGTGGCATGAACTTCGAAGAGGCCCGTATCGCAGGGCTCGGTATTTTCCTTATTCGAACGCTGATGGATGAAGTGAGCTACGACGTTCATCCGCAGCACGGGACCGATCTGTTGATGGTTAAAAGGCTGGGCGGCTCCTAGTCGCTAGCCGGTTTAACGTCGTGCAAGAACGAGAAGAGGCTCGGCCGGACCGCCAGCGTACGCGCGCGCTTTTCGCGCGTTTTATTCGCGCGCGAAAGCGTCACGATGAACGTCCGGAGCGCCACGATGTCGACTACGAGCACTTACGCGACGAACTCGTCGTGGTGCATCTTAATCTCGTGCGGTTTCTCGCCGTGCGATTCGCGAATCGAGGTGAACCGCTCGACGATCTCGTTCAGGTCGGAACCGTCGGATTGCTCAAGGCGATCGACCGCTTCGATTTAGAACGCGGCGTGGAGTTCACGACCTATGCGACGCCGACGATCGTCGGCGAGATCAAGCGCTACTTCCGCGACAAAGGCTGGGCCGTCAAAGTTCCGCGCCGTTTACAAGAGCTGAATCTGGCGGTCAACCGCGCGAGCGACAAGCTGGCCATCGCGCTGGGACGCAGCCCGACCGTTGCCGAGCTCGCGGAGCATCTCAAAGCGGGCGAGGACGAGATCTTGGAAGCCCAAGAACTCGGGCAGGCCTATAACCTGCTCTCGCTCGACAGCGAAGTGTCGGGCGAGACCGACAAAAAATCGCAGACGCTCGCCGACACCGTCGGCGTTTCCGACGCTGGTCTCGCGCTGCTCGAAGATCGCGCCAACTTAGAGCGCGCGTTTCGCGTGCTCAGCGGCCGCGAGCGAGTCATTATTTATCTGCGTTTTTACGAATCCGTTTCGCAGACCGAAATTGCCAAGCGTCTCAACGTCTCGCAAATGCACGTCTCCCGCCTCCAAGCCAAAGCCTTAGAAAAACTTCGGGCCGTCCTCGCCGAATAGCGCAGGATGCACGCTTCGGCCGCATGGGAATCGGGCTGGACCTGGAGCCTCGCGCTGATTGCCGTCACGATTACCATGCACGTCACCGGAGTGGTCTTGCTCGCGAACATCT
>DASXGO010000473.1:0-7394 GCA_036489055.1 Candidatus Cybelea sp.
GTAACGTGCTGGCGACGTCATTCCATCCCGAACTCACCGGGGACTTGCGCGTACATCGCTATTTTCTCGACATGGTGGAGAGCACGGGGACCCGCGCCGCGTAAGTCGGCGCGGGGCGCCCTTCGTCTTCGCTCAGGACAAGCTACGTGCCGAGCTTCAAGGAAAGCAAACCAGCGCGGCGTAACGTTCTTACTCGAGATGGCTACTGAAGCCGCCTCCCCTGATATGCAGGGAGGTTTTCAAGGGCAGATTCCGCCCGTCGAGCCTTTGCTTAGCGAGGTGATCGCGACGGTCGCACTAGCGGCGCACGCCTATCTCACCGAAGAAGAAGGACGCAACCCGGATATAGAGTCCGCAGAAGTTGCGATCGACGTCGCGACGGCTGCATTCGAACGGGTGAAGGAAAGGTTAGGTGCCGATCAGCGGTTGGCGATAACACAAATGCTGACCGAAACGCGATTGACGTTCGTTCGGAAGCGAGGCACCTGAGTGCCTCGTTTTAATAAGCTCGGCACTTCGCGCCTCGCTTGGCGCTGCGCTTCGCTTTCGGCACTTGCTTCGCAGCGCCGAAATCTCCGCTGCGCGCCCCCACGCCGACTCCGCGGCGTGGGCCCCCAGGACCTCGCCGCATGAGCGAGTGCCTGGTACTCAACTCGACTTACGAAGCGCTGAACGTCACGACGTTTCAGCGGGCCGTTAAGTTGATATTCGCCGGAAAGGCCGAGATGCTGCACGGCCGCGAGCGGATGCTGGCATCGCCCACCTTCGCGATGCGGATGCCTTCGATCATTCGGATGCTCTACTACATCCGCCGGCCGAGGCAGAAAGTTGCCTTGACCAAGAAGAACGTCCTGATCCGGGACGACCACACCTGTCAATATTGCGGGACGCGCGGCGAGCGAATGATGACGGTCGATCACGTCCTGCCGAAGAGCCGCGGCGGCGAATCCACTTGGGAAAATCTAGCCTGCGCGTGCATGCGCTGCAACAATCGTAAGAATAACCGCAGCCCGCAGGAAGCAAACATGACGCTGTTGCGCAAGCCGCGGCAGCCAAAATATATTCCGTGGATTCAGATCAAGCGCAACACGCTGCCCGACGAGTGGGGTAAGTTCCTCTTCCTCTACAACGTTTCGATCGACGAGCGCATCGAAACCGTGCCGGCCTGAGCACAGCCTGCCCTACAGCGGAGTCGAAGGTGCCTGCCCTGAGCGGAGTCGAAGGGTGGCGTTACAGAATCGCGTGACGCCGTTCGGCGACGTCGTCGCGCTGCCGGGACGCGGCACGATGATGGGCAATCGTGGAATCTTGCACGATAGCGAGCGTCGCTGTGTGCGCGCCTGGCAAGTCAAGCGCTGGATAACGTGCGTGCTCGAGTTCCGCGGCCGGCATCGTGAAGTGATGACGCCGCATCGCTACACCGAGCTCTTCTTTCTCGATGAAGCGGCCGCATTCGCGGCCGGACACCGGCCGTGCCGTGAGTGCCGTTATGCCGACTACCGGCGGTTTCAGTCGTTCTGGATTGCGTGCCACGGCGAACCCGCCAACGCCGATGCAACGGATCAGAGGCTGCACGCCGACCGTCTCGACGGCAAGAAGAAGCGGGTGTACGTGGCCGACATAGCCAGCCTGCCTGACGGCACCTACATTGTGTTCGAGGATCGGGCGTGGCTCGTTCGGGGTAACCGCCTGCACGCGTGGTCGGATGCCGCGTATAGGGAGCACCGGGCGAGACCGACGCGCGGCGATGCCGCGGTTCTTACGCCGCGGTCAATCGTTGATCTGCTGCGCGCGGGCCTGCGGCCTGAGTTTCACCCCAGCGCAAATTGACGTTGCGAATTGAGCAGCGTCTGCGACGGGGTTTCGCCGAACATCGCTCGGTAATCGTTCGCAAAGTGGCCCATATGCCAGAAGCCCCACGCGGTCGCCACGTCGATAACTCGCGTATGGGCTCTGGCCGGCCGGCCCAGCGCGCGGCGCACTCCATTCAGACGGAGGCGTTTGAGGTAGTCCATCGGGCTAAAACCCGTTACCGCTTCAAACGCGTTGATGAGGGAACGGGCGCGCATCCCGCAGACGGTGGTGAGATCGAGCAGCGTCACGGTGGCGTCAACGTGATCGCGCATGTATGCTTCGCAAGCGCGCACTGCCGTAAAGCGCCGGTTTAAGCACTTCGTGCGCTCCACGGCGCAGCCGCCATAGTTCCCGAGCGCATCTGCCAACAATGGAATGAGCGTACCGCTCGCCATGCGCTGCGCCACGGATGGACGGGAGAATAGAAGCCGAGTCACCCCCCGAATATGAGCCGCTTGGATGGGATCACGCGCGATGCTAAAGCGCGGAAGGTCGTGGGTTAAAGCGTCCGCATCCGGCGAGGCTGGGAACTCGCGGTGCAGCGCGCTCTGATCGATCGTTACCGAAAAGAAGGCGCTTGGCCCATCGGTTCTGACATCGATGCAGTCTCTGCCCGCGGCGATCATATCGCTGCCTAGATCGGCGCCGAACCAGCGCGCGCGCGTCCGCTGATCCGCGAGGACTGCGACGACGCTGCGGTTCGGTTCGATCTTAGCCTCCGCCTGAAACGCGACGTTGTATAGTCGCCACGCGACTCGAAGCAGTGGCTCCTCCAGAACGCTGTAGGCGATATCGAACGTGCCGCGCTGCAACTGCGCCCACGACAGGCTCGAGGAGACGTACGAACCTTCGATCCCCGCTCGCTCGAGTATGGGCGCGTGTTTGATGTTCATACTAACAAAACGTACCGGCTGGTTGCCTGGGGCTCGAGAGTAGCCCTACGACTGTCGAGTTTCCTGCGCCTGCGCCTTCAGGATCTCACCAAGCAGGCTTTCCCTTGCATCCGCGCAGCGCTCGGCGGCGTCGCGTTCCAGCTCTGCAAAGAGCGGTTTCATATCGCGGAGCAGACTCGGCACTTCGTAACCGGCTCGTCGCCACCGTGCCCGCAAATCGCGGTCGAGGCTGGCAAGTAATGCCGGGTTGAGCTCGTTCGTTGCTTCGAACGTCTCGGCGGCGTCCTGCCGGCGAGCCGCGGCGATCTCGCTTTCAAACGTCGTTCGATCGTCCCAAACGGCTCGTTGATTGCAAAAGATTTGGAGAGCGCTCAAGCCCCTACGGCGCAGCTCTTCGTGCTCCCACTCGCTCTCGTCGACCGATCTCGCGACGGCAGCACGAATGGTAAACTCGACAATGCGGTCGAGCAGAGCATCGTACGGGATGCCCTCAGCGACGCAATGCGATTCTCCTATTCGCACCGAGTAGCGAGCGGGATCCATGGCAGGAGATTATTGTAGCGCCAAACCTGGCCCGACCATATCCCAGAAATGCAAACGACCCACGCGTCGTCGACGTGTTACGCGTTTACTTCTCGAAGTCGTCGATCGTGCCGTTGGCCGACACGGTCGAACCGCCTGGTCTGAAGGGAGAGCCTCGCGCCGCGCGGCCGTGCTGAGAGGTCCAGCCAAACCGTTCCCGATCGCACATAGACCTGACGCGCTTCACCAAGTTGATCGAGTTCCGTATCGTGGACGATGCAGCGCCGCAGGTGGCCGACTTGCGTACAGCCGGGTTTACCGAGCGTCAACGTTCCCTTGACATCGCTAACGCAGCGCGATGAATCCAATGACGGCGCCGCCCAGGATGAAAAAGACCGGGTTGATCTTAGTTCGGACAACGGCGACGAACGTTAAGATGCCAACGACCAATGTGAGCCACCCCGTCACCGCCGTCCTACCGAACGTGATCAGACCCGCGACCGCTAAACCGATCGCGACGGGCCCGAGTCCCTTCTGAATTGAATCCCGCCACGGCCAGTGCTCGAGGCGCTTCCAAAGCCGTCCAACCAGAAACGTCAATATCCCCGTCGGCACGAAGAACGCGAGGGCGCAAACCAGGGCGCCGAGCGGACCGGCCACGAGCTGGCCGACTTCTGCGACCATCATCATGTTCGGGCCGGGCGACATCTGCCCCGTGGCGTAGACGTGCGTCAATGAATCGGCCGTCAGCCAGCGGTGAACGTCGACGATCAGCACCTTCATCTCCGGAAATGCCGCCATGCCGCCGCCGATGGTCAGCAGCGAAAGGTAGGCAAATACGCGGGCTAGTGCAGGGAGTTGATCCAATCCTCGTCCTTTTGCGCAGACGTTTCGGGGACCGTGTGCGGCCGATAGGTAAAAATCGCAACTGCGCCGACCGCGAGCAACGTAATCGGGACACCCCATTTGAAATAGTTAATCCCTAAGATGGCCGCCATGACGAAAAATGCATCGTAGAAACCGTGCAGCGATTTCTTGCCGATCTTAAACCACGTCGCGGCAATGAGCCCGACCGCCGCCGCAGCGACTCCACGCAAAGCGGCGCTGGCGAGCGGGCGCGCATGCGACTCGGAGTAGACCATGCCGGCTGCGGTCATAAAGATAAACGCCGGCAGACACATGCCGATGAGCGCGCCCGTCGCGCCAGGCCACCCTGCTAAACGATCGCCCGCGAGAATAGCCATATTGGTTGCGTTGAGACCGGGCAGCGTGTTGCTGATCGACGTCATTTCCAAGAACTCGACGTCGTCGAACCACTTCTTTTTCCCTACGAGGGCATCGCGTAAATAGGCGACGACACCACCGCCGAAACTCGTGGCGCCGATGATCAAGAACGTGAGAAAGATCTCGAGCGGAGAGACCGTCGTTCGCGATGCTGCGGGCGGTGGCGCCGCGGTTTGTGCCGTGCTCACTGAAGAACTTAGTCTACTTTAAGGTCGGAGAATTTGCCTATCCGAAAAGCGCAGACTGGCCGCAACATGCCGTTTTCGGATAGAGCCCGCCAGGCCCGCATGATAAGCTAGGCCGTGGAGGAAGGATAACGCATGAAACGTCTTACTACTTCACTTTTTTGCGGCGCCGCGCTGGTCGCCGTTACGACCGTCGCGGGGTGGGCCACGTCGCCGAACATCACGGGTACCTGGGCCATTCAGCAGACCGGTGCGAACGGCACCTCGACGTCCACGGTCACCTTAAGCCAGTCCGGCGCCGGCATCGTCGGCAGCAACGCCGCCAACGGGAACGGATTTACCGGAACATTCGTCAACGACACGCAGATCAACGGTAAGTGGCACGGCCCAGGTGGTGCCGGTTGGCTCACCGTCTACGTGACCCCAAACGGTCATAGCTTCAATGGGACGTGGGGCTACAACGGCCGGGCTGCAAACGGGTCCTTCGTCGGCAATAAAGTGCTGCCGCCGTCGCCGATCACCGCGGCCGGCACGTGGAACGTGAAGGGCGCGGGCGGTCCGACTGCCTTCGTCGGAGCGATGAAGTGCACGGAATCCGGTCCGACCGTCGTCTGCCACGCCGGGCCGATCATCCTCAACGGCAAATTCCGCGCGAAGGACAAAGTCCGCGCGACGTGGAGCGGTCCGAGCGGCTCGGGCTGGTTCTCGTTCTGGTTCAACGATGACAACAACAGCTTCAACGGCATTTGGGGCAACGGCAAAGAGACGACTGCCCCGGTGGGGCGTGTCGTCGGCCAGCGTTCCCTGGGTGGCTAACGAACCGAAAAGCTCTTAACTGGCCGGGGGCGTAACGCACCCCCGGCAACGTAATTTCGGAGAGGGATTTTTGGGCGAAGTTCCGGTCAAGGTCTTAGCGGCCGTCATGCTGGTGTCGCTCACCTTCGGCGCCGGCCTGCAGGTCGACCGGGAAAACCTCAAGGAGGGCGTCAAGCGCGTCGGCCTTTTGGGCCGTGCGTTGCTTGCCAATTTCGTGATCGTGCCGATTCTTGGCGTCGTGATCGTTAAACTGTTCCGGTTGCCGGTACCAATTGGCACCGGACTCCTCTTGATGGCCATCGCCCCTGGCGTGCCGCTCGTACTTTCGCAGGTGCGAAAGCGTGGCGGGCGCCTTTCGCTGGCCGTGGAGCTTGCCGTCCTATTGCCGTTGCTGTCGATCGTAACGGTACCGTTGACCGCCGCATTGGTGCTTCCATCAGCGATCACGGCGGAGCTTCCGCTCGGGCGCTTCGCCCTCACGCTCGTGCTCTTTCAGCTCCTGCCGCTTATCCTCGGAATCCTCGTGGCTGGGTGGTTGCCGGCTGCCGCTCGGCTCGCGCGACCATTGAATTTGGTCTTTCTTGCAGCCGCGATTGCGCTCGTGGCACTACTCAGCCGCGCGATCCTCCACGGCATCGAGTCGGTCTACGGCTCACGCGGCATGTTCGCGATGCTTTCGCTAACCCTGCTTTCGATGGCGGTCGGATGGCTTTTAGGCGGACCCGCCCGCGAAGATCGACGTATTTTGGGCATCGGAACGACGCTGCGTAACGTTGGTCTTGCCTCGCTAATTGCAACGACGAGCCTCCGCAGCTCCGAGATTGCGGCATCCGTACTGATATACCTATTGATTCAGTTCATCGTGACGACGGCGTTCGGCGTCTATTTCACGCGCACTGCTAAGGAGGCAACTGCATGACGCCGCTCATCTTTTCCGATTTTGGTTTCTTCAAACTAACGATCCTCGATTATATCTCGCTGATTGCCGCGACGACGAATGCCTTCAATGGCGCTCTTTTAGCACGGCGACCGGACCACTACAAACATTTTACGGTCATTGGAGTTATCATTCTGGCGTACGCCGGCGGCATCGGCGGCGGCGTCATTCGCGACGTGCTCGTCAACAAGATTCCGTCACCGCTGCAAAACCCTTGGTACATCATCGCGTGCCTGCTTGCGGCCGGCTTGGCGCTCCTCATAGATTATGCCAGCGAGACGCGATTCAAAGACGGCTTGTTTCAGTTCATGACCGCGTTCTCGTTGCCATGGTACGCAATCGTCGGAGCCCAAGCCGCACTGGGCGCACATCTTGGTTATGCTGCGGCGGTAGTGATCGGTATCATTGCGACGACCGCCGGCCGCTGGATCATCGACGTGGCCTGCAAGGTCGTACCAAAACAGCTCGTCCGGGGCGAGTTCTTTATAACGGCTGCGGCGCTAACCTGTATCGCCTATCTCCTTTGCGTTGACACGTTCGGGTTGGCGGTAATTCCCTCGACGATCATCGCGTTCTTCGTCGGTTTCTCGTTCCGGCTGCTCTCGCAATACTTCGGCTGGGAGGAATGGGAGCCGTGGGAGCCCGCACCGCTTACCGAGGGCGAGAAGCAGCGAAAGACGTTGGGCGACGGCTTACACGCGGAGTTCGACCGCACGGAGTAAGCGGCCTGAGAGGCCGAAGATGAACAGCGTCGGCTTACCCGTGACTTTCCATGCAACGAACGACGTGTTGCCGGCGGCCGCCGCGACGTACTGCTTACCACCGGCGCGATAGGTGATGACGCCCCCGCTACGGCGTTATTGGTACCGTGACAGCGCGTGTACTTCATCTACATAAAAAGCG
>DASXGO010000510.1:0-8542 GCA_036489055.1 Candidatus Cybelea sp.
ATGACACAACACCTTGGCGAGTCATCCTTCGACAGGCTCAGGGTGACACGGGCAATTGTGCTCTCGCGATGATTTCAATAGCGAGAGGTTTTTTTGGCGGGGTCGGGCAGCGACTCGAAAAGCGATAGCTCCCGGATCTCCAGCGCGATGGGCTCAAAATCTACCAGCGGCAGCGGGCGCTTTGATTCTTTGACACGCGCGATCGTCACGTGCGCGACTGCGTCGTCGTGGAATTCGAAGCCGAGCGCATCGTAGGCATCGCGTACGTCCGCGGCGAGCGTCCGAAACGACGGCCCTTGTTCGCGCGCGCCGATGTAAACGACACGCGGCCCGGCTTCGTGCGGAAAGGCGCCCAGTTTATCGAGCGTCACCGAAAAAGGCGTCGAACGCTGCGCGCACGACGTCAGCGCCGCCCGGGTCTCCTCGACTCGCGACGCTTCGACGAAGCCCAAGAATGCAAGCGTCGCGTGCAGCTTCTCCGGGGCTTCGTATTTCGCGGCGAGTCCCGTCCTGCGCACCTCTTCGGCGACTGCCGCGCAGGCTGCGCGGGGTCGGTCTTCGAGCGCGATGCCGACGAAAAGCCGGCGTTTGCGCGGCCCCGGCTCATTCACCGACGAGATACGGATTGGAATTTCGCTCGATGCCGATCGTCGTGAACGGACCGTGGCCGGGAACGACCGGCGTCGCGTCGTCGTGCGGAAGGAGCTTGGTGCGAATCGAGTTGACGATGTCTTCCATCGACGTGCCGCCCAAATCCCAGCGTCCGATTGAGCCGGCAAAGAGAGTATCGCCGGTCAGCAACGCCGTCTTGTCGCCGTCGGCGGTTTCGAAGCAGACGCTTCCCGGCGTGTGACCCGGCGTGTGCAGCACGCGGCAGCGAACGCTTCCAACGGATAATAGATCGCCGTCGCACAACTCCCCGTCGATCTCGACGACCGGCGGCGCACCCGGCAGCCCGATCCAGCGTGCCTGCAGTGCGAGCATCCGATAGAGCGGCAAATCCGCCGCGTGCAGCAGCGCGCTTGCGCTGGTGGCCTCGCGCAATCGCCCCATGTCGCCGATGTGGTCGATATGCGCGTGAGTGTGGATCAGATACTTCGCTTGCCAGCCGTGCCGCTGGAGCCGCGCAACGACCTCATCAACGCCGTCCCCGCCGTCGACCACGATCGCGTCGCCGGTCGTTTCGTCCGCGAGGATCGTGCAGTTGCAGGCTAGCGCCCCGACCGCGAAGGTTTGAGCGATCAACGCTTCACCTCAATCAACGTGAATTCCGAAATCGTGGAATCCGCCGTTGAAATATCCGAGCGGCGAACCGGGTCGCGCGCTGCACGAGAGCACGCGACCGATGAGGATCGAATGCGAGCCGACTTGGTACTCGTGCGACAACGCGCAATCGAAATGCGCGATCGTGCCGCCGAGCACCGGCGCTCCCGTTGCGTCGATCGCATAGTCGACGCCGGAAAACTGCCGCTCGCGCACCTTACCGGAAAAGTGCTCCGCTAGAGCGCGCTGATCTCCGGCCAAGACGTTGACGCAAAAGATGCGGGAACTCGAGATGAAAAGATAACTGCGCGCCTCGCGGTTGACGCAAATGAGCAGCGATGGCGGATCGAGCGCTACGCTCGCGAACGCGTTGACGGTAATGCCGCGCGGTTCGCCGTCTTTCAAGCTGGTAACGACGGTCACACCGGTCGGCACGCGGCGCATCGCCTGGCGGAAAGCCGTTGCGCTCGCCGGCCCGGGCTCGTTCATTGACGGCGTGCGCCGATTCCGATGCCTGACGGTAAAATCGTGGCCTCGAGCGCACCGTGCCGTAAAAACCGTTCCGCGAACTCGGGCATCGCCAAACAGTCGTTGAAGATCGCAAGACCGGAAAGCTTGAGCATCGGCACGACCAGCTCGAGATAATGCGCATACTCGGGCTTGTTCGCAGCGATGAAGACGACGTCGAGATTCCGGTGCGGAAAGTTCTCCAGCAGCTCGGTTGCCGGCGTATTGAAGACTTCGATGTAATCGTTTTCGGAAGCGCGGCGAAAATACTCGCGTGCGACGTCGGTGCGGTGCACGTCGGGATCGATGGTCCAGATGCGGCCCACTGCCGGCTGAGCCAGCGCCATCCAGAGCGTCGCGTACCCGTATCCCGTGCCGACCTCGAGAATGCGGTTGGCCTGCATGGCCGTTACGATCGTGGAAAGAAATCGTCCCGTCACCCGCGAGACCGCTGGCACGCCATCCTGTGCGCCGCGCTGCTCGAGTTCGATCATCAGCGGATGCGGCGGCCGATGGATTTGCTCGAGCTCGCGCAGCGCCTCCCCTGAAGTCATGAGGGAAGCGGCTTTGGGCGCACCCGAACTAGCGCCCTGCGCGTTCTGCCGATTTCACGACGTTGCGCAGGAGCGCGACGTTGGTAACCGGTCCGACGCCGCCGGGGACGGGCGTAATCGCGCCCGCCACCGTTACCGCACTCTCGAAGTCGACGTCACCCTTGAGCACGCCGTTCACCAGCGTCGTACCGACGTCGATGACGGTGGCGCCCGGCGACAAATCGCTGCCGCGGATTAACCCCGGCGCACCGGCCGCGACGACGACGATCTCCGCCATTTTGACGTACGGCTGAAGCGAGCTCGATTCTTTGTGAAGGATCGTGACGGTTGCGTCTTGCGCCAGCATGAGCATTGCGACGGGCGCTCCGACGACGATCGATCGTCCGATCATAATCGCGCGCCGGCCGCGCAAGGGCCAATGCGGGCTGCGCTCGAGCAAGAGCATGACGGCGGCCGGCGTGGCCGGCACGTACTCCGTCCCGCTTCCAAAGGCCAAGTGGCCCTGATTGGTCGGATGCGTACCGTCCACGTCCTTATGCGCGGGCATTGCATCGGCAATTTCTCGGATCGCCAAATGCGACGGAAGCGGTTGCTGCAGCATGACGCCGTGTACGCGTTCGTCGTCCGCAAGAGCGTGGAGCCTCATTCGAACGTCGGCTGCGGTTGCATCCACGGGTAGGCGATCGACCAAAACGTCAATGCCGACTCGCTCACCGGTACGCTCGAGGTTTCGCACGTACGCCAAGCTGGATTCGTTTTCGCCCACGAAGACGACGCAGAGTTTAGGCTGGACGCCGGCCTCGCGCAACGCCGAAGTGCGCGCGATCAACTCGGTGCGCAAATCCGCGGCCAGGCTTCTTCCATCGAGAATCAAGGCGGGCACGCCGTCGGCGTTTCGTTCGCAGGAGGATAGGAACCTAGTCGCTGCCGCCGATATAACGTGGCGGAATGTCCCGCTACGTCATCTGGGCAATCGCTGCAGCCGCAATCGCGATCGCGTTCGTCGTGCTCGCGCCGTTCTTCGTTTCGCCGACGACGCGCGCCGCCGGGCCACAAGGGCTCGTCGGGGAAGCGGCGCCGGTCTTTGACTTGCGCGACGATCGAGGCGCGGCCGTCTCGCTCGCCGGATATCGCGGCCGCATCGTCGTGATGAACCTATGGGCGTCGTGGTGTCCGCCGTGCCGTGCCGAGATGCCCGACCTGCAGCGCCTAGCGGAGGCGAATGCCGGCCGCGGGATCGCCATCGTCGGCGTCAACGAAGGCGAATCGCCCCAGCGTGCTCGCGCGTTTGCCGACTCGTTACGAATCCGGTTTCCAATTTGGATCGATGGCGCGCAGCAATACGGGCGAACCTATGCCGCGCTCGGTCTTCCGACCACCGTCATCCTTGACCCAAAGGGTGTCGTCGTGCGCGGATTTGACGGGCCGCTGACGTTCGCTCAAATGCAAGCGGCGGTCGCGCCGTTGGTACGCAAGCATTGAGCGGAACGATCGTGGTGGCGCTCGTGGTCGTTGCTGCGGTCGTCGTTGAGTTGCTTCTTCCGGGAGAAGCGGTGTACCACGCGGGATGGTATAATGTCGCGCTCGCCGCGTTTACAATCGTCGTTTTGATCGCGGGCCGGCGTCAGTTTCGGCGGGCCACCGATAGACGGCTGCGGCTGGCGATCGCCGCCATGATGGCCGGCACCGCGATCGCCGGATTAGCGGGCGCGGCGAGCGGTCTGCTCGCGCCCGACGACCAGACCTTCGTCGGTGCCCCAGGACAGCGTCTGCGAGTTGAGTCGCTCGGTATGCTCACCTTTCCACTTTCGTCGATCGAAAACGCCGCGGTGGGGGCGGTGACGCTCGAGCGTCCGCTGCACGGTGCTGTGGCGATCGGCGAGCGTCCCTACTATGCCGGTAATTTCGTTTTGCGCGCGACGCCGCGCGATGTCGTTTACGTTGAAGCGCGCGATCTGCGCGGCAATCGCTTAACGGTGACGCAGCCGTCCGGGTCGGCTTTTCTATCACCGGTGCTCTTGATGCAGCATCGACAGGCGATCGCCGGGATGGACCTTCCATTCGATTCATTTAGCGTTCCGGCGGCCCAGCGCGTGGTAAAGGCAGTGATGTTCACGGCGGCGCAAGCCGCGACTCTGGTGCGCGGCGGCGCTCAACTCGGCGAGCCGGCAGTTCTCTTTGCGGTCGATGATGAGAACCAGCGCCCCGCCGCAAATCCGATTGCATTGAGCGCCGGCGGGCGCGGCGTGCGCGCCGGTGGCTTGACGCTCCGCGGCGACGTCATGACGTATCCTTCGGTTACGGTTACGGCTACGCCGAACTTGCTCGCGACGGCGTTGGGTGCACTGCTGCTTCTCGGCGGGCTTACCGCCGCGATGGTAACGTCGTTGACGGGGCGCTCTGCTCACCCGCAACGATCGCCCGAACGTTCCTGAGCATGATGCTTCCCCCGGAACCTTCGATGCCCTTAGGCGGAAGCACGTAGATCGACATCAGGCGCGCCGCGCGCGTGCCGTTGGGGAAGCGAACGGCGACGCTGCGCCAGCCCGTCTCGGTGAGCTGGGTTGCATCGAGCAGCACGTCTTCGTTGATTTCATTACGTACCGCAACGCGCAAGCGTGCATCGCTGCCGTCGTCTTGCACGTCGAAGGCGACGCCGATCGTTCCCGCCGGTAGCGGGATGTCGGAGGCGGCATAGGCGGCGCGTTCGCCGTTCCCGAAAACGTACGTGAGCCGCACGCAGCTGCCGCAGCTGGAATCCCGCTCCACCGAGCCCGCGCCGCCGCGGCGCGCGGTAACGAAATGCGCGTGATCCACAAAGGGCAGTGCGACGCCGTGCGAGCCGACGGTCACACGAGTCGTTGCAGTCGTACTGCCGATGCGCACCGCGACCGTCGCGTCGTGCGAACCGGCGTGGAACTGGCCTCCGGCGTCGATGTTGCCCGCGCTCGAGATCCATCGTAGCAACGGCGGAAGCGCGAGCGGATATCCGTGCGCATCGTAGGCCTGTGCCCGTAACGCAATCGTCGCGTGCGGATCGACGTTGGGCTGCGCGGGCACGATTTTGCTGCGCGCCGGGGTCGCGTCGACCTCGATCGGAACGGCACCCGTCAACCCGTTACCGCGAAGAACGAGACGGCCGCTGCCGGGCCGCTGTGCAACGAATTTGCCATCGCGAACGAAGCCGAGGTGCGGCGGCTCGACGCTGGACGCCACGTTCGTTGAGCCCGCTGCAACGTGATAGCTTGCGTCAACGGCAGCGATGCGCAAGGGAACCTCGGCGCCGTCGACGGCCCGCAGAACGCTCGGTCGCGCGACCAGCCGAACCGCCGGTCCGGCCGGCGCGGTGCTGTAAACGAAGACGCCGTCGGCAACCGGGCGTTCACGACCGTCCGAGGGCGAATTGACGACTTCTGCGCCGCTATCGCCGAGACGCCGGACGACGAGGGTCGACGAGCCGCCGCCATCGAGCAGCAATCCCTCCGTCGCACCCAACGACCGCATCAACGCGGCGAACTCGCGCCGCGTCACGCCGACGCTCAGATCGGCTTGGCGCCCATCAACCTCGACAAGGAAGAGCCGTCCATCTGCAGCGATTGCGGCGCCCGAGCACGGCATTCGTTTGGAGTTCTCCTCGCGATAGGGCGCGTCGAAGTCGTCGTACCACTCGCCGTTGTGCAGGATCAGAGCGCCGCCGCCGACCGCAGCCGTTATCGAACTCAGGCCGAACGGCGAAAGATCGCCGCTCACCGCGATAACGTCGCCCGGTTGCGGAACGCCGGTGACTCCTACCTCGTTCGGTCCGATCGCAACGTAGTAGCCCGGCTGTTGCGGGCTCAGATTGTCGACGACCCGCGTCACCCTATAGCGAGCTAGCGGCGGCGCGCCGTCGAGCGGTTCGAGCGCCGCCAACGTAATATCGTCGTGGGGCGGCACGCGACCGTAGAGCGGCGTCAGCACCGAAACGCCTCCATTCGGTTGCGGCATCTCGTCCAAACCGTCGAGCGGCATCGTACGGCCCCCGATGACGAGCTCTCCGGTAAAGTTGAACTCTGCGATGCGCGCATCGCCGTCGCGCGTTATCGCTAAGACGTACCGTTTGTAGGGCAGCTGTAAGAGCGCTCCATCGCGCACGACCATGTTGATCGGCCGGTTCGTGTTGCCGATATCGAAGAAATCGCCGTTGATGCCGGCCACCGCTCGAGTGCGCAGCGCCATCGAGCCGACCGTCTCACCGCGCGATATCAGCGAGTCGTTCGCCACGACCGAGCCAATGCGCACGTCGCTGCGATGCGGCTCGATCGCAACGATATGGATGGAGAGCGGCCCGCTCGAAGTTTCGAGCTGATAGTCGCCGTACGCAACGCCCGGTGCGACGCTTTCGACGTTCGGCGCCTCGTCGAGAATTCGAGGAAACGGCGCGTCGGGAGCGATGCGCTCCGGCAGTAGCGCCGCCTGCGCCGCCGCATTAGCGGCGAGAAAAAAGAAGAAGAACGCGAGTAGCAGCCCTTTCATCGCGTTGGCGCGCTTCACGTTCCGGCCTCGCTATCGCTTCCGGGGCAGTGTTCGCTCGCTCGGATGCCACAGCGCAACGGAGAGCGGATAACCGCCCGTCCGAAACGGTGCTCCGCGGACCCGTCGCAGCGTTGTTGTGTCGAAAACGTCCACCGCATCGGAGCCCGCGCAGGGGATGTAGAGCCGATGGGTTGGCGCGTCGAGCGCCGGTTTCCAGGGTGTCGTGCACGTCTGAAGCGGCGCCCGCTTGCGCCGCAACGTTGCCGCGTCGAGCACGTCCACTTCGGCCGAGCCTTCCTCGGTAACGAAGACCCGCTCCGTGTGAGGATCGAGCGCGATTCCAAGCGGGAAGGTGAGCGGCCCACTGCGCGCAACCGTGCGCAGCGGGTGCAGGCCAAATGCGATGACCGAGCCCGCCGCACCGAGGAACGATGATGTGCTCTGATTCGACACCGCGTAGAGCATCGAGGCGTCCGAACTGAGCGCCAATGAAAAGACGCGATCGACGGCGCGGAAGCGCCGCAACAACCGCATGCTGCGCGCGTCGACCGCTGCGATCGTTCCATCATTGGTATTGGCGACGTAGACGATGCCGCGGCGCTGGTCGATCGCGAGACCTTCCGCAGTTGTACCCGTAACGACGCGCGCAACGCTGCCGTTCCCATCGACGCGCGTTAGTGCTCCCGTGCCGTCTGCCTCACGATTCGTGACGAAGATCGCGCCGCTGCCGTCGTATATGCCGACGTCGTCTCCGGTGAGCACCCCTCCGATCGTCGCAACGCTCCACGGCGCGAGCGTGGCGCGCGTTAGCGAAGTTCCGTCCGTGTCGGGCGCCGCGATCGTTCCCGACGAATCGATCGCAACCGAGGCGGGAGCTCCGCTAACGCCGAGCAATCCCAGCACCGAAAAATTCCGCGCGTCGTGGAAGACGAGGCCGTCGTCGTACGATGCGACGATTGCCAGAGCTCGATGGGCAGACGGCGGGGGAGAGATCCGCAGGGTGGTTGCCGCAAGCCCGGCGGCGTTTCCCATGACCAGCAGCGCCGTCGTTGCGGACTTGGCGGCATCGACTTCGTAAACGCCGTCGGGAGAGAGGCGTCCGGGGCCGAGGACGATTGCGTGGTACGGCGGAGCAAACCCCGAGACGCGCAGCGGGACGATGCTACCGGGAAAGTACGGCTGCGCGTTCACCGCGATACGGCCCGTCGCCAAGTGCCCCTGCGGTGGCCGTGCGGCCGCGCCGGCTAGCAACAGCGATGCGGCGAGGAGCAACCCGAGGCGCGCCCAGGTCACGCGTTATCGCGCCTGTAGGAAACCGAAAATGAAGAACCCCAGGCCGACCGTGCTCAGGCCGCACCCGATCCAGACAAAGATCCGTGCTCGGGAGAGCGCGGAAATTGAAAGCAGAATGATCGACACTTCGAGCATCGTCGTTCCGAACTGCAGGGTTTCATAGGATTTGAGAATCGTTTCGGAGCGCACGTCGTCACCGTCCGCACGGGTTTCGAGCGCGCGCGCTTTGCTCAAGTCTTCCTCCGCCGCCGTAGCCTGCTGCTTGGAGGCCGAACTGAGGTACGCGCGGATGTTCGGCTTGCGAACGAGATCGCTTGCGAGCAGCGCGTCGTAGAAGTTGTGGCGCACCTGCTTGGATTCGTACGACGTATAGTAATCAGTCGCGCGGCTTTGCGTCAGGATGGCCTGGT
>DASXGO010000072.1:0-5031 GCA_036489055.1 Candidatus Cybelea sp.
GAATGCGACGCGCGGTTTCGCATGCGGCCCGAAGCACTGCGCGCGCGCATTGCGGCCGATGTCGACGCCGGGAGGAAACCGATGGCAGTGGTCGCAACCGTCGGCACGACTTCGACGACCTCCGTCGATCCGGTGCGCGCTATTGCCCGGATTGCGCGGGAGAACGGGATTTGGCTGCACGTCGACGCTGCCTACGCCGGCGTGGCCGCGATCGTGCCGGAGTTTCGTTACCTGCTCGACGGCGTCGAGCTCGCCGATTCTCTGGTCGTCAACCCGCACAAGTGGATGTTCGTGCCGATGGACTGCTCGGCGCTCTTCGTGAAGGACGAAGCCATCGTACGTCAAGCGTTCAGTCTTGTTCCCGAGTACCTGACCACGCCGGAAGCCGACGCCGTCAACTATATGGATTACGGATTGCAGCTCGGGCGCCGTTTCCGCGCGCTCAAGCTCTGGTTCGTGTTGCGGCACTTCGGGGCCGAAGGTCTCCGGGAGCGATTGCGCGGTCACATCGCGTTGGCACAAGAGTTGGCGAAGTGGGTGCACGCGGAGCCGCACTGGGAGATCCTCGCGCCGCATCCGCTATCCGTCGTATGTTTTCGTTACGCCCCACCCGGACTCGACGAAGCGCAGTTGGAGGCTCGCAATGCCGCAATCCTCGGCGCGGTCAACGCGACCGGCGAAGTCTTCTTATCGCACACCAAGATCGACGGCCGTTACGCGCTTCGCCTCGCCATCGGGAATCTGCGCACGCAGCGCAGCGACGTCGAGTTTGCGTGGGATCTTCTCAAACGGCGGGCGGGCGTGCTAACATAACGATATGAGGACTCCACCCTATGGGCGCCTTTTCTTTGCTATTTCTGCCGCCGCGCTGCTCGCTGGCTGCGGTTCGGGCGCGACGCTGCCAACGGCATTACGCACGTCGGCCGCGGCCGACGCAATGCAGCCGACCGCGAAGGCGCAAGACCTGCTCTACATTTCCGATCTCGGCGCAAATGACGTCGCCGTGTACACCTATCCCAAAGGGAGCCTCATCTCAAAACTGACCGGCTTCGGATCGGTGGCCGGCCTTTGCAGCAACAAAGCCGGCGACGTGTTTGTCGTGAACGAAGCGGGACCCGTTGTAGCGTACGCACACGGCGGAGACACGCCGATCCGAAAGCTCACGACGTCCGGAGCTCCGTTTGGTTGTTCGGTCGATCCGGTTACCGGTAATCTTGCTCTCACGCAGGGGTCTGCGTACGAATACGGCGCGATCGCCGTTTATCCCAAGGCCAAAGGTACGCCCAAGATCTACGAAGACGAGCAAATCGATGCGACGTGGTTTTGCGGCTACGACGGAACGGGAAATCTCTTTGCTGACGCCTGGGACCGGTACGGAAACGTGGAGTTGGTCGAACTGCCCAAAGGCGCCAAGGCTTTCAAAAAATTCAAGCTCGGTAAGACGTTTAATAAGGCCGGCGCCGTCCAATGGGACGGAAAGTACATCGCCGTCGGTAACTACGGTGACGGCGTTATCTATCGCACAACCGAGAGCGGCCACGTTGCAGCGACCGTGACGCTCAAAGGCGGCGCCAACGTCGAACAGTTCTGGATCGCCGGTTCAACCCTCATCGGACCGGCCGCACAGAGTACTGGAACGGCGCCGTTCTGGCATTACCCGGCGGGAGGCTCGGCGTACAAAACGATTACGGGTTTGACCTGGCCGTTCGGCGCGACGCTGAGCCTCGCGCATTAGTGCATTAGCCTAGTGCTTGATGATGGTGGTGTGCAGCCCTAAGGGCTGACCGCTCATCAATACGCCGGCCGTCTCGAGCATCATCGCTGCAACGACGTAAGCGATTGGAAGCGAGGGAAGCAGTGCAAACGCGAGTGCCGCGTAGGGAGGATGCCGGCGCGGGCGGCCTCGGTGCACCGACCAAACGAACCACGAGCCGCCGATGGCGATCAAACACAAGACCGGAAACGAGACGACGGCTAGCGCGTTGATCCACGCTGCGGGATTGTTGATCGCGCCAGGCGCATCGAAGAACATGACCGAGAGCGCGGCACCGACGAGTCCAGGTAAGAGCAGAAAACCCCACACGGCGGTCGCAACGATCGGCATCGTCGGGCGCGGTGCCGGAGTTTCTTTCATAACGCTAGTGTAGCAGGCCGGAGACGATGTTGACGACTAGCGCGAGAATCGCAGTATTGTATGCGAACGAGACGAGGCCGTGCCCCAGAACCGCGCGGCGAATGATCTTGGCGGTAATCTGGACGTCGGAGACTTGGAACGTCATCCCGACGACAAATGAAAAGTATGCAAAATCCATGTAGTTGGGTTCCTCACCTCCCGGAAACGTGAGGCCCCGATCGCTCTCCTTGTCCCGGTCGCTATCGCGATAGTAGAGATGCGCGTAGCGCAGGCAAAACTCGGTGTGAATCTGCAGCCAGCCCAGTACGACCGCCCCGAATCCAAGAACGTAGAGAAGCGCTACATGGAGCTCAACTCGATCGAGGGGACCACGGCCGAGCACGGCGAAAGCGGCGACGAAACCGAATCCAACCGCGATAAGGATGAGCACGAAAACGGCGTCGCGTCCGGGATCTTCCGCTGCTGCGCGACGTTTCGTCGCTTCGGCGTTCGTTCGCCAAATGCGCGCCCAGTGCCAAGTCAGAAGTGCGGCTGCGCCCGCGTCGTAGCATGCCAAGATCTTAGCCATCGGTCGCAGCCACGGCGGTGCGAAGAGAACCGCGAAAGCCACGATTGCAGCAACTCCGAACGCCGCGAGAATCGGCCTTAAGGCGCGGGATTTAATGGCCGTGTCGTCCTTCGACAGAGCTTGTCCTGAGCGAGCGTAGCGAGGCGAAGGGCTCAGGATGACACGGGCTCACTAGTACAGCCGCAGGTATTGGTCGCGCTCCCAGGGATGAACGGCGCGACGGTAGCGCTCGTACTCTTCGAGCTTGGCGTCGCGAAATGCGTGATAGAGGTGGTCGCCGAGCGAGGCTCGCACGACGGCGTCGCCGTCGAGCTCCGCAATTGCTTGCCGGAGCGATTTCGGCAGCGTACGAATTCCGCGTTCGCGCCGCTCCTTCTCGGTCAAATCGTAAGTCGATCCGACTAAGGCGGGTCCGGGGAGCGTCGCGTGCATGACCCCGTCCGACGCCGCGCCGATCAGGACCGCCAGCGCCAGATATGGATTGCACGCAGGGTCGGGGCTGCGCATCTCGATGCGTGCCGGCTTGTGGCCCGGCGGCACGCGTACGAGCGCGTTGGCGCTGCGCTCCGACCAAACCGCGTAAATCGGCGCGTCCCACGCGGCGACGAGCCGCTTGTAAGAGTTGACGGTCGGATTGCAGATCGCGGTCGTTGCGGCCGCATGCGCCAGCAAGCCGCCGACGACGTAGAGCGCCGTCTCCTCGTCGCTCGACTCGGCGAGGCGAAAATCGGCATGAAGCCCGCTGCCCGCGCGGTCCGCCAACGGTTTCGGCATGAACGTCGCTTCCAAACCGAAGTCTGCGGCGACGTGCTTGGCGATCGTGCGCAGCGTCAGCGCGTGATCGGCCGCCGCCAGCGGATCATCGTGTGCGACGTCGATTTCGTGCTGGCCCGCGCCGTGCTCGTGATGCGCGGAGGCGATCGGAACGCCCATCGCGTGCAATGCGGCCACGATGGCATTGCGCGCTTCTTCGCCGCGATCGTTTGCCGAAAAGTCGAAATAAGAGCCGACGTCCGATGTCAGGGTTGATGTGTCGCCATTGCGCCGCTCGAAGAGATAAAACTCGATCTCGAGCCCGACGCGTTGGCCCGCGAGTGCGGGTGCGCTCTCGATCGCGCGCCGCAACGTCGTGCGCGGACAGCCTTCGAACGGCGAGCCGTCCGGCATCGCGATATCGCAGATCAATCGCGCTTCGGCCGCGTCGCCGGCGGCGCGCCACGGATACACCGCGAACGTCGACGGATCGGGGCGCAGCAGCATGTCGAGCTCCTCGCCTCGCACGAACCCGTCGATCGATCCGCCGTCGAAGGTGATGCGGCCCTCTAGTGCAGTCTCGAGCTCGTCGCTCGGAATCGAAACGTTCTTGCTGACGCCGAAGATGTCGGCGAAAACCAAACGCACGAACCGAACGTTCTGCTCGCGCGCGAGCCGGAGGACGTCGCGTTTGGCCGCCGGCCGGCGCCACTCAGTTCGCGTCGTGGAGTTCATCGATTGCAACTGCCATTCGCAGCGTGAGCTGATCTTGCGGAGTGTCGAGCGAGCGTGCGCAGATCTCGCCGATCTGACGCAGGCGGTAGAAGACGGTGTGCCGGTGAACGTTGAGCTCTGAAGCGGCTGTCTTGACATTCTGTCCGACTTTGAAGTAGAGCTTGAGCGTGCGCTCCAGATCCGTCTGGTGCTGTTCGTCGTAAGCGCGCAACGGCGCAAGTACGTCGCGCGCGAAGCCGCGCAACCGCCCGACGTCCGCACCCTCGTAGAGCAATCGGAACGCGCCGAGGTCGTCGTAAGCGAAGACTCTGCCGGCGCCGTAAATCCGTCGTCCGATTGCGAGCGCCGCCTCGGCGGCTCGAACGCTGCGTTCAAGCGCGATCGGCGATTCCACCGTGCCGACACCGCCGCAAACGCGAAGCTGCGGTTTGCGCCGGGCGATGCTTTTCGGAAGCAAACTTGCGGCGGTCTTCGCGTTGCTGGCATCGACCGCGCGCGCCGCCGGAACGAACGCGACCAAGGTGGCACCCCGTTCCATCAATCCGACGTCGCCTTCGGAAGATCGAAACGCGTCGCCGACGAGCGGACGCAGCTCGGCCGGAGCGCCCTCCTCGACTTCCAGCGCGACGGCAAGATACTGCGACGCCAGCGCGATCCCGCGCGCGGTCGCCTCATCGCGCGCGGCGGTCGCATCGTGAAAAGCCTGCGTCAGCAGCGATTGCCAAAAGTCACCCGCGCGCCCGCGCAACGTCGCGCCGTCGCGCGCGAGCTCGACGCCGATCGCGGCGGCGGTAAGGCGCAACAAGATATCGGCGTCGGCGGCGCGATCGCCGCCGAAGAG
>DASXGO010000015.1:0-3899 GCA_036489055.1 Candidatus Cybelea sp.
AGCGGCGATCGAAGACGCGTTCGGTTCCGAGATAGGCCTCAAGCGACATGGCACCGACAACGTCGGCCGCGGCGGCGAGCCGCGCGGCGCGCAACACGCCAAGCGCGGCGATGCCGGTCATGACTTGCGTCCCGTTGATGAGCGCGAGGCCTTCCTTCGCTCCCAACTCGACCGGCGCGAGCCCGGCGCGCTCGAGTGCGGTACGGCTGGCCAACCGCTCACCGCGATAGAAGGCTTCACCTTCACCAATTAATGTCAGCGTCATGTGCGCCAGCGGGGCGAGATCGCCGCTGGCGCCCACCGAGCCTTGCGAGGGAACGACGGGCGTCACGCCGCGATCGAGCATAGCGACGAGAAGCTCGAGCGTCTCGGGCTTGATGCCCGAGTGGCCCGCCGAAAGCGAGTTTGCGCGTAACACGCCCGCCGCGCGGACGAACGGGGCCGAGAGCGGCTCACCCGTTCCGGCAGCGTGGCTTCGCACGAGATTCAGTTGCAGCGCAACAGCGTCGACGGGATCGACGGCGATATTCGCGAGACGTCCGAAGCCGGTCGTGACGCCGTAGATCGTCTCGCCGCTGTCGAACCGGTCGTCAACGAAATCGCGCGCGCGCTTCACGCGCTCGCGCGCGGCCGGCGCGATCGTAACCGGCGCACCGTCGGCGACCGCTTCGATATCCTCGAGCGTCAGGTGGCGGCCGTCGAGCTCGACTGGGCCTGTCCTGAGCGAGCGAAGCGAGTCGAAGGAATTCAAAATTTCGACCAATCGGGATGGGCCGGCTTGGCGAACGGCGGTCCGTTCTGGATCACGATGGTCTCGTGGTCGCGAAGTGCGACGCTGCGCGGATCGTGTCCGTGCCAGGGCGTGCCGTTAACCCAAATCGAGAGACGCCCTCCGTGCGGAGCCGTAAGCGTTGCAGCGCGCGTCCAGCTCAAGTCCGGACCCCAGATATCGAAGAAGTCGCCGAGCGTAAAGTTGCGTTTCACCGGCGACTCGATGTGAATAAAACCATCCGCGCTGTGCGTGTGGATCCAATACAAACACTGCCCGGTCTGAGGCATTCCAATTTGGGCGGGCACCTGCACGGCGCGTCCGCGATCGTAGAGCTGCAAATCGGCGTGAACGTGTTCGACCACGCCTTCCGTGGGATCGCAACGAATGCCGTCGATGGGCAACGTTCCAAAGAAGCTTTGCGCCAAAAGAATCGTTAAAATGATCATCACAGTCGATCTTCGCTTGGCTCGGACGGCTACCCTCGGCGCATGCGGACGCTGTCATTTGTGCATAACGAAAAATAACTGTGGACAGCTTGTGAATTTCACCGGACGCCCGCTTGTCGTCGTATCGTGTGCGTGTTACGATACGCGAGCTTCGAATCATCGAAGTGTGACGAACGTATCGTTCGCGACCAATGCAACCGGAACGTTGCGATGAGTAGCGATCCGAGGCAACGGTCAAACCGCCAACGTCGGCGTCAGTGGGGCTTCCGCAAGGAAGCCAAACAGGCGAGGCAGGTGAGTGAATACGTCGGAGCCCGTCGCGGCATCGCCTCGGCGGGTTTCGTTATTGTGCGCTCGGATCGTTTAGGGCGTTAGCGCGATCGCGTTGAGGATTGCGATTTGGTCATCCTTCGTGCGCGTGCCGTCGAGCATGAGGCTCGAATCGGCAAAGAAAACTACGGGGCCGCTTCGAGAGCCAAGCGCGCCCGCCGGTAAATAGGCCGCGGCAGGCTCTCCGCTACCGGGAAGATCAGCCAGATCCTGCGCCGATCCGAGCGATGAAAGAAAACCGGGATAGTAGGTGTCGAGCTGCTGCGCCGTTCCGGCGGGTCCGCTCGCGAGCGGATTCTGCGAGACGTTTCCGACCCACGTCGCCGTTTGATCACCATCGAGCTTGCCGGAGCTAGCGAGCCCGAACGGCGCTAGGACGCTATCGTCGGCGCTTTGGAAGTCACTGTTATCGGCAAATATGATGACGGTGCCCCCATGTTTGGCGAAAGCGACCAGCGCCGATTGTTCCTTCGAGCTCAACGGCTTGATTTCGGTCGAAACGGCGCTCGCAACGCCGATCGCCACAACGTTGACGGCACCGAGAAACTTGGCT
The DNA here is from genome assembly GCA_036489055.1 of Candidatus Cybelea sp. Lineage (GTDB taxonomy): Bacteria > Vulcanimicrobiota > Vulcanimicrobiia > Vulcanimicrobiales > Vulcanimicrobiaceae > Cybelea. Next base: position 2,102 of record DASXGO010000015.1, read on the forward strand.
GTCAACTTGCCCGCGTAACTGAAACGGGGGTGGAACGTCTTCTTGATTGCCGCGTGCAAACCGGCCACGTCCGATGCTTTGAGACTCTCGATGCCGCCGCGCGCCGGATTGAACGAGCCGATCGTCAGCGTCCCGCGCGAGCTTGAGGGCGCATTTTGCCCTCCAGCCTCGGGAGCGCCCGGGGGCCCCGCGATCTGCGCACAAGCGCTCAGTGCCGTCAACACTAACGAAAGCGCGAACTTCATGGCGTGGATACCTCCGGCGTCTGGTATTTCTTCGCGACCTCGGCGGCGACTTCCGCGATGCGGGTACGCGCTTGCGCCGGCGCGACGATCTCGGCTTGCGAGCCCCACCCCAAGATCCATCGAACGAGTTCATCAACGTCGGCGACGCGGTAGGTGATGTCGATCGAGCCGTCCGCGTGCGATTCCACCTCGCGCTCCGCAACGACCCGCGCCGCGGCGGCAGCCTTTGCAACCCGCGCCGCAAAGCGGACCCGCACTTCGGTCGTCTGATCGGCGTGCAGCACACCGCTGATCGAGGCGGCGGCGTAGGTTTCAACGTTGAAACCCTCCGGGCGCAGGAACGTCTTCGCGAGCACCTCGACCTTCCCGATGCTGTCGACGGCGAAGGTGCGCATGTCTTTGCGCGTGTGGTCGTTGGCGACGCAGTAAACGCGTCCCGCGTTGACGATAAAGCCGTATGGGTCGGCCATGCGCGTGCTCGATTTGCCTTCCTTATCCTGATAGCGGAAGCGCACCGTTCGCGAGCTGCGTTCGGCCGACGAGAGGAGCGCGAAGGCGCGTTCGCCCTTTTCGTCGAGGCGGATTTCGGAGAGCCGAAAAGCGACGGGCGAGGACGCCTGGACGCGAGCGCGTGCGCTGCGGCCCGCGCTGCCGACGAGCTTCTCGGCTACCTCGTCGATCGAAGCGCCGATCGTGCCGCCGATGCTGGCGCCGAGCGAACGCAGCGCGACCAGCCCGAAAAGCTCGCCGCTGCTCAGGTCGAGCCGTCTGAGGCTGTAACCGCCCGCAAACCGGTAGACGTTTGCGGCGCGATCGAAGTATAACGGGAAGCCGGCGTCCGATAGAATTGCGAGATAGCGCCGGAGGCTTCGCGTGCTGGGACGTTTGCCGCCCTCGGCGATGCGGTCTTTGAGATCCTCGAACGAATACTGCCGTTGATCGATCGCGTTGAGCAATCGGACGAGCAGAACTACCTTTGAGTCGCCTTCGGGCGCCGTCATCCCGCCGGCGGCGATGCCTCCGGCTTTGGGAAGCAGCCGTCGGGAGCGGTGATCGGCGGCGCTGCCGGTTGCGGCGGCGTCGCAGTCACGCCGATTTGCGCGGGATAGAATGAGGCGCCGTCGGTCATCGTTTGCACGGTGACGCGCGTCGTCTGCGCGGGCGGCAGCTCGAACGAGGATATTTGGTACGGTGTCGGGGTGCGGACGCAGCCGATCTCGACGATGCTGTTGCCCACCAAGAAGCTTGCACGCGCCGGTCCGGCCAGCGGCTTGAAGTAAAGGTAGGCGGTAAACGGCGAGGCGCCGGGATTGTTCATCGTCAGACCGATCGTATGCGTGACGCCGTAGTCGCCGTAGTCGTGTCAGGACGCAGCCGGATCGACGCTTGGCGGAGTTGGATCCGTGTCGCCGATCACCAGCGTTGCATCCGGACCGCCGGCAGTGTAGCTGAGCGCATCGGATCCGAAGCCGGCGATTTTAAAGATCCCCGTGCGGTGGTGTCCGTCGCCAGGCAGAACCGGACCGCTAAGCAGCGAGCGTGGATCGACGCCG
>DASXGO010000181.1:0-2981 GCA_036489055.1 Candidatus Cybelea sp.
GTGTTTTCTGTCGTTGGCATGCCTTTGTTTCCGTTGAAGTTTGTCGCGTTTGAAATCGGCCCGCGGATCGTACTCAAGATTCGCCGCCTTGATCGCAACCATTGGAAGTATCAGTTCGCCCCGATCGTTCTCGACCACCACCGACTCGCCTCGCAATCCGCGAAGCGTGCCGCGATGCGTTTTGCCGCCGTTGACCGTCAACGACGTGACGATTCGCACGCGTTCGCCGGTGAAGCGCTCGTAATCGCCGCGGCGCAGCAACGGCCGATCGAGGCCCGCCGACTCAACTTGCAACGCGTACCCCGCGTCGAGCGTTGCGAGCGTAGCGTTTAACCGCGCAGCAACGCGCTCGCAGAGCGCTAAATCGGCGCCACCCGGACGATCGATCGTAACGCTGAGCGTCGTCGCGCCGCGCACCGGTCGCGCGGAGTGAGCGACGATTTCGAGTTCGGCGAAGGACGCATCGTGTGCGATTGCGTCGAGTTCTCGTTGGAACGCCGTCGTCACCGCCGTATTGCCCCGCGTCACGCTTCTCATCTTCACAAGCTTGCTCTCTGAAGCAGCGAAGCGCGGGCAAGACCCACGCTCCGTATCAGACCGGCTTTAAGAATACTCCAAAACAACGACGGACCGCAACCCCACGTGGGCGCGGCCCCTCGTTCTGTTCACCTATGTTGCGAACGGCGCCCCGCCGGTTTTCGTCCGGCTTCCGTGGGCGCGCTCTTGGCGCCCCTAGTCGGCGCTGCTTCGCGGGCTTGCGTAGCCCGGCGGATCTTGCGGTTCCAACCGCCCTCCTTCGTATTTTACGAAGCGTACCGGCCATTCCGGCACATATCAACTGTAGTGCGACTAAGGTCGAAATTCAAGCGGGAAACGTCGGCGGCTACGGCGACGAACCGGCCGACGGAACGTACGGCACCAGGCGCCTCCCATCGCACGGCTGCGAAACCATGCCGTCGACAATCGGTGCGATGCCCGCATCGAAGGGTCCGAGCGGTTGCGACGATCGGCCGCCGCCCCCGATGCTTATCTGCGCGCCGTTCGCCGGCCCCGACCACGTGCCGTCGTGCACGACGGGCGGCACGCTGCTGCCGTCGCCGGCGGCTGCGGCGTAACCGCCGCGTACCGCCTGTGGATAACGCACGAGCCACCCGGTGCAGATCGTTGTCGGACCGTCTTTGCGCGCGGCAACGACCCACATCTTCACGCGAGCCTCATTGCCCGTGCCGTGAACGTCGTAAATATATTTCGTCCGCGCGAGCACGTCCGGCGGCGGCGTCGGTTCGAGTCGGCCGCGCAGCGACAGGTTCGGTACGTACGACTTGCTCGACGGGTTCACCGGGTTATTCGGAAGCAAAGAGCGCAGCTTCGCGTTGATATTCGGCGAAGCACTAGCCGGCTTCGGCCGGCTCGTGGCGCGGGTTGCCGGCGCCGGCGTCGGACGGATCGTGATCGGCCGTGACGGCGCGCGCACCGTTTTGTTTGCGGCACCGGGTTGCGGGCCCGGCGATGCTCCCCCGCTCGGTCCGGGACTCGGGGCAGCGCCGGCCGTGCGGGCAACGGCCGCCGCCGTCGTCGTCGGGCTCGGACTCGGTACGCCGGCGCGCTGGGCAGGCGGGGCTGAAGCACGTACCGCCGGCGCGGCCGAGGCGCTCGGCGCCGGGCTCGCGCGGGCCGGAGCTGCCGCGGTCGGCGACGCCTTCGGTACCGCCGGAGCCGGCGTTGCCGCCGCCACGGTGGCGCGCACAACCGGGGCCGGGGGCTTGGGCGAAGGCCGCGCCGATGGAGCCGCCGTGGGAGCGGGCGACGGGGCGGCAGTGGGCGGCGCCTTTACCGCGACCGCGACCGGCGCAACCGTCGCAACGTTGACCGGTGCGGCCGGAATCTCGGGGCTTGGCTGCGTCTCGAAGATATTCTGAGTCGGCTGAGGGTTAGGCTGAGGCGACTGCTGCGGGATCGGTCGTGGATTCGGCGGAGCCGTGGGTGCAACTTTCGCTAGCTCGTGCCGGTTCGACGGCAACCGTTGCGTTTGCGGCTGAGCCAACGGCGCGTGGCGCACCGGCGCCAGAACAGGAGCGTGCGGAATCGGCGGAGCGGCATGCGTCGCCGCCGGTTGATTCGCGACGACGATCGGCGACGTTCGCGTAATCGTGACGACTTCGCCGCCCGCGACGCTTTCGGTCGCGCCTTCTTGCGACGAGCTGCTCAATACCGAGAAGAGCAGTAACGCCAGCAGCAAGTGAGCGAGGAGCGAGATCAGGAAGCTGCCGGCCAGTCGCTCCGGATATCGGCGATCCCGAGGATCGCGCTGGAAATTCACGCGAAGCGTTAAGTGCGCTTAATTCAGCGCAGGAGCCTGCCGTTTCCGGCGCACAAGGCGTACGTTATGGAACCGATTCTGCAAAAGCGCACGAAGATCGTGGCAACCGTCGGCCCGGCGTCGCGCGATCCGGCGATTTTGCGTTCGCTGTTCGTATCCGGCGCCAACGTGCTGCGTTTGAATTTCTCACACGGCGAGCCCGAAGAACACGGCCGCGTCGTCGAGTCCGCGCGCGCCATCTCCGCCGAGCTAGGCATCCATACCGCGATTTTGCAGGATCTGCCCGGGCCAAAAGTGCGCACGGGACCGCTCGCCGACGGGGTTACGTCGGTTCGGCTCGATCGCGGCGCACGCTTCGTCATTACCTCCGAGCCGGTAGCCGGTACGGCAGAGCGAGTCGGCTCGAACTATCGCGATCTTCCGTCCGACGTGGCGATCGGTAAGCGGCTCTACTTGCAGGACGGCCAAATCGCGTTGCTCGTGGTTGCAAAGAGCGCGACGGAAATCGATACGACCGTCGAGTTCGGCGGTCAGCTGCGGGCTTCGGTCGGCATCAATTACCCCGATGGCTCGCTCAATATCCCATCGGTAACGGAACGCGATTTCAAGTTTCTGGAGTTCGGGCTCGAGCGCGGCATCGATTACGTTGCGCTCTCGTTCG
>DASXGO010000195.1:0-2246 GCA_036489055.1 Candidatus Cybelea sp.
AGCTTTGCGCAGCATCGTCGATCCCGTCGCGAAGGAGGAGCTTTCGGACGGATCTGCGCTGCGCTTAGCGCGGGTCATTCATCAGTCGCGTCCCGAGCTCGATCTCTATTTGCTTTCGGATCGGCGCGTCGAGGAGATCGCCGGCGATCCGAAAGCCGACGTCGTCCGCCGCGTCTTCTACGCCGTCGAGGAACTCCTGGAGCTGCACCTCGCGATACTCGAAGGCGTCGCGGCACGCTATGAGACGCCCTTTTTCGATAATTTGAAGAAGTATGCGGAACGCCCGATCTCGACGTTTCACGCGCTCCCGATCGCCCGCGGCGCGTCGATTTTTAGGTCGGACTGGATCCGAGACATGGGTGAGTTTTACGGCCCGACACTATTCCTGGCCGAGAGCAGCGCGACAACGGGCGGTCTCGACAGCATGCTCGAGCCGACAGGTACCATCAAGCGTGCGCAGGAACTGACGGCTCGCGCGTTTGGTGCCGAGCGCGTATTTTTCGTGACCAACGGGACGTCGACGAGCAACAAGATGGTCGTGCAGGCGCTGCTCTCGCCCGGCGACATCGCGATAGTGGACCGTAACTGCCACAAGTCGCATCACTACGGGATGGTGCTGTCCGGCGCGCAGCCGATTTACGTCGAGGCCTTCCCTCTGACCGAATACTCGATGTACGGCGCGGTGCCGCTGCGGACGATTAAACAAGCGCTGCTCGCGGCGAAACGCGAAGGGCGACTCGATCGCGTCAAGATGGTCGACCTCACCAACTGCACGTTTGACGGCCATATCTACAACACGCGTCGAGTCATGGAAGAATGTCTGGCAATCAAACCCGACCTGATATTCCTCTGGGACGAGGCTTGGTTCGGGTTCGCGCGATGGTCGCCGTTCTTGCGCCCTCGCACGGCGATGGGCGCCGCCGCCGATATCGAGGAGTGGATGCGCGACCCGGCGAGCATCGCCGCCTACGAGCGGCAACGCGCCGAGTTGGGGAACGATCCGTCGGACGAAAAGCTGCTCGATACCCGGCTGATCCCGGATCCTCGCAAAATACGGCTTCGGGTCTACCAGACCAATTCTACGCACAAGTCCATGTCGGCGTTGCGGCAAGGATCGATGATCCTGGTGAAGGACGTGGAGTATCATACCGTCGAGCAGCAGTTTAAGGAAGCGGTGTTCACGCACGCTTCCACCAGTCCCAATCAGCAGCTGATCGCCAGTCTCGACGTCGCGCGGCGCCAGATGGAGCTCGAAGGCTTCGGCCTCGTGGCCAACGCGATCGAAGTCGCGCTGGCGATTCGTCGCGAGGTGAATCGGCATCCGTTGATCTCGAAGTATTTTCACGTCGTCGCCGCGGACGGGATGGTGCCTGCGGAGTATCGGCGGAGCGGCTTCACCGACTTCCTCGCATCGGATGCAAACTGGGCGACGGCACGTAAGAGCATGCAGGAAGACGAATTCTGCCTCGATCCGACGCGTATGACGCTCGTCTGCGGGACGGCCGGCTACGACGGAACCCAATTCAAGAATCTGCTAGCGAACCGGTATAACATCCAGCTCAATAAGACGTCGCGCAACAGCGTCTTGCTGCAGTCGAACATCAACAACACGCGCAGCGACGTGGCGCACCTGATCCGCGTCCTCGTGGAGATCTGCCGGGAGATCGAAGAACGGCTCGCCTCCGGCGGCGAGGGCGAACGTAACGCCTTTGCGGCCCGTGTCAAGAGCTTGATGAAGGACGTTCCGGACCTGCCGAATTTCAGCCATTTTCACGAAGCGTTTCGACACGATGCAGGATCCGGTACCAACGAAGGCGACATCCGAACCGGGTTCTACGCCGCGTACGATGCGGAGGGATGCGATCACATCCCGCTGCACGATAAGGAGATCGATCGCCGCTTGAAGGACGGCCCGCCGCTCGTCTCGGCCAATTTCGTCATCCCGTACCCGCCCGGTTTCCCGATCATGGTGCCCGGCCAAGTGATCAAGGCCGATACGATCGATTTCATGCGCAAGCTGGACGTAAAGGAGATTCACGGCTACAATGCGGCGCAGGGGTTGAAGCTCATTAGCCCCGCCGCGTTGGCGAAGCTCGGCCGACGTAAGTCACACGATTCGCCTAAAGATCTCGTAGCTGCAAATCCGGTCACACACAAGAAAGGATAGAGACCGATCTATGAAACGTCTTATTGCCTCAGTTCTCTGCGGCGCAGCCGTCGCCGCACTTTCCATCGCCCCTGCCGCC
>DASXGO010000235.1:0-15731 GCA_036489055.1 Candidatus Cybelea sp.
GATACCTCGTACTTGACTCGCATAACTCCAGTTGGACGGGTAAGGGGGCCGTCGCGAGGCCCCCATCTATCACTATTATAGCGGCCGCGCCCAAGAAGGGTTGCAGCCGGGCGACCGACTTTCGGCCACCCGCCGATCGTCGAGAACGACGGCGTCGTACATTCCATGGGCGCGGTCATAACGGTGCCCCGGCGGATCGTAGACGAGAAACTCAACCAAGGGCCCAGCGTAAAGGTGCAGGGATACGGCTTTGGTCTGCGGTGCGGAGACCCGGTGCAAATCGAACGGGCCGGAGCGTAAGTCCATCTCGCCCGGGCCAAGCGTGCGGGAGCCGCGGGCTTCCACGTATGCGACGCCGGGGATTTCGCCCGGGTCGAGACGGACGTAGTCGTCGACCTCGAGCGAACCGTCCAAGACGACCATCCAGCAGTGCTGACCACCGTGATCGTGAATGGCCGAGGCGGCACCCGGCGCCCAATTGAGCAGAATCAGCTCAAAATCGGCGTCACGATAGACCTTGGTCCGCGTGTAGGCCGCGGGGCGGCAGAGCAGTACTTCGGGCCCGGGCCAGTCGGGCGCGTTTTCGCTCAAGAGGCGCCCGACTTCAGACTGGGCGCGCGCGAGGGGGCTCCGAGCACGAAGATCCTCTAGGAGTTGCCGAAACACGATCCCTCCAGAACGGTGACTCTGTAGTTTTTAGTAACTTAAGTCAATATTTGAGGGGAGGCTCGGCTTCCCTCTCTAAGGCTTCCAGCGTAGGTCAGGCTGGCGCGCGGCGCGAGTCTCGTCGACCCGCCCGACGACCGTCGTGGTCGGGGCATCGAACAGGGATTGCGGGTCGGTACGAGCGCGTTCGACGATCGTTGCGAGCGCTTGTGCGAAAGCGTCGAGCGTCTCTTTTGACTCCGTTTCGGTGGGCTCGATCATCAGACACTCCGGAACGAGCAACGGAAAGTACATTGTCGGCGCCATGTAGCCGTAGTCGAGCAATGCCTTAGCGAGATCGAGCGCGCGCACGCCGTGCTCTTTCTTCAAGCGCTGCGCGGATGCGACGAACTCGTGCCGGCAGACTTCCGGATACGGCGTTTCGAGAAATTCGGCGACCTTGACACGCAAGTAGTTCGCGTTGAGAACGGCCAGCTGCGAGACGCGCTTGAGCCCATCGCTCCCGTTTGCGTAAAGATAGGCAAGCGCTCTCGCCGCATGCGCGAAGTTCGACCAGAAGGAACGCATCGGCCCGATCGACTTGGGGCGATCGAATTCCAGACGGAGGCCGGATTCGTCGCGTACGACGACCGGGGTCGGGAGATACTCGACGAGATGCGCGGCCACACCAAGCGGGCCATGGCCCGCGCCGCCGCCGCCGTGGGGGATCGTAAACGTCTTGTGCGTGTTGAGATGCATGAGATCGAAACCCATGTCTCCCGGCCGTGTGTAACCCATGATCGCGTTGGCGTTCGCACCGTCGTAATACATGAGACCGCCGGCCTCGTGAACGGCGGCGGCAATGGCTGCAATCTCTTCCTCAAAGAGACCCAGCGTGTTGGGATTTGTCATCATGCAGACGGCGGTATCGGAACCCACTACCCTGCGAATCTCCGCCACGCTGACTCGACCGCGCTCGTTGCTGGGCATCGAAATGACCTTGAAACCGCACATCGCCGCCGAGGCGGGATTGGTGCCGTGCGCGGTATCCGGCACGATCACCTTGTCTCGGCGCGTTTCACCGCGCTCTTTGAAGTACTTTTTTGCGATCAGCAGTGCGCCCAATTCGGCATGCGCGCCGGCCGATGGATTGAGCGAAAAAGCCGCCATGCCGAAGAGCGAGCTCAAGGAACGCTCGAGCTCGTGCATGATCGTGAGCGCGCCTTGCGCGAGATCGTCGGGAGTGTAAGGATGAAGCTCGGCAAACTCGCGGCGGGTCGCCACGGCATCGTTGACGCGCGGATTGTATTTCATCGTACACGAGCCGAGCGGATAGAATCCGAGGTCGATCCCGAACGTTCGCTGCGATAGGCGTGTAAAGTGGCGCACGACGTCGAGCTCGCTGTTGTCGGGCAACGCCAAATCGTCGCGCAGCACCCGCTTCGGCAAAAAAGTCTCGAGCGGTTTGCCCTCCTCGACGTAGCGGTTCGCGCGCCCGTCTTGACCGGACTCGAAAATCAGAGGAACGCCGGCTCGCTCAGACGTGGACTGGGACACGCAAGATCTCCGTGAGAGAGCGCGCGAGCGCATCGATGTCGCCGCTGGTCGTCAACTCGGTCGCAGTCATTAGAATGCACGAGTCAAGCTCGGGATAGAAGCGCCCGAGATCGACTCCGCCCAAGATTCGCCGTTCCCGCAATGCGGCGAGCACTTCGCGGGCCGGCCGCCCGACGTCGGCGACGAATTCGTTGAAGAAGGGCGCGGCATGTTGCAGGTGGATTCCGGAAACGTTTGCGACCGCACTGGCAAGCTCGCGGGAACGCGCGAGGTTCGACGCGGCGACGTCGCGCAGGCCCGTCTTGCCGAGCAGCGCGAGGTAAATTGTCGCAATGAGCGCGCAGTGCGCTTGATTCGTGCAAATATTCGACGTCGCGCGTTCTCGTCGAATGTGCTGCTCGCGGGCTTGCAGCGTGAGAACGTACGCGGTGCGTCCGGAATTGTCGACCGTTTTCCCAACGAGCCGCCCGGGGATGCGGCGCATGTGTTGTTCGGTCGACGCGATGAATCCGACGTACGGGCCGCCGTACGCCATCGCCACACCGAAGCTCTGCGCCTCACCGGCAACGATCTGCGCGCCCCACGCCGCGGGCGGCGCGAGCGCCGCTAGCGCGAGGGCTTCGGCGACAACGCCGATCGGAATCGTGCCGCTGCTCGACGCGGCCGACGTCAAATCCGGCGACGGCTCTTCGACGTTGCCCAAGAAGTTTGGCGATTGTAGTGCGATGCCTGCGTACTCCTTAGTCGCGAGCATTTCCGCTGCACGCGCGTAGTCGGTAACGCCGCCGGCGGTGAACGGAATCTCGTCGACGGCGACGTCGAGACCGTCGCAATACGTGCGCAACACGGCCCGGTAGTTCGGATGAATCGCGCGCGAAACGAGCACCCTGCGCCGGCCGGTCGCACCGAGCGCCATAATCGCCGCTTCGGCGAGCGCCGTCGCGCCGTCGTAGACCGAGGCATCGGCTACGTCCATGCCGGTCAGGAGACAGATGTAGGTCTGCCACTCGTAGATGGTCTGCAGATAACCTTGCGAGACTTCCGCTTGATAGGGAGTATACGCGGTGAGGAACTCGCCCCGCATCGCGAGCGCTCCAATCGCCGGCGGAACGTAATGGCGATACGCGCCCGCGCCGAGGAACGAGCGATACTCTACGCCTGGGTTCTGCTCTGCGAGCTGCGCGAATCGCCGTTGTATCAGATATTCCGGGAGCGCCGGAACGACGTCGACCTTCTCCTTGAGCGCGAGCTCGTCGGGCACGCGAAGCAGTTCGTCGAGCGATCCGGCGCCGATGGTCTGAAGCATCTGCTCCACATCGCGCTCGGTGTGCGGCGCGTACATCGTTCTATTGCTTCTCCGTCCCTAGCGGCTCGGCGGCGGGTTCGCCGGCACGTTCATTGCCTTCATCGCGGGGTCGGGAATGCCGCCGGGGCAAATCGCCGCCTGTTCGGCCGGAGTTACGTAGTATGCGTGAAGATCGTAGTGCGGCACCGGTAATCCCGGGTGGCCCTGAGGCTCGAATTTAAAATCGATGTGATCGATCGTGTAACCCGGAAGTGCGTGTATGTTCGCGTAGCTGAAACCTTTTTGAAGCTCGGAAACGGGAACCATGATCTCGGTAAAGACGGGCTTGCCTTGCCACACGCCGTAGATCGGACCTACTGGCATGTCCTTGACGTTCGCCCAGTGCTCGCCCATCGTAGCGATGCACGGCGATAGCAGCATCGCATCGGCGGGAATCCCGGCCGGCCGCACGGACGGCTGCGGCGGCAACTCGGGCGACGGTTGCGGGGCAGCGGCGACGCGCGCGGCGCTTACTGCGACGGCGAATAGAAGCGCGAGCGGAGCGAGAAAACGCATCGGATGATACTCCTTTAGCAAAAGGTTACTCAACGGCGATTTTTTCGTATTCTGCGGGCGAGAGCAGGCTCTTGGTTTCGTCCGGCTTGGAAAGCCGAACCTTGAGCAGCCAACCCGCGCCGTACGGTTCCCGATTAACGGCGGCCGGATCGCTCTCGAGCGCACCGTTGATTTCGACTACCTCACCCGACATCGGCGTAAAAAGATCGGAGACCGCCTTTACCGATTCGATCACGCCGAGATTCCCGAACTGCTCGATCGTCGTGCCGACCTTCGGCAGCTCGACGTAGACGATGTCGCCCAACGCGTTCTGCGCGTAATCGGTGATTCCGATCGTCGCGGAGCCGCCGTCGACCCTTACCCATTCGTGGTCTTTGCTGAAGAGCAGGTCCTGGGGTTGTGCCACTTCTTCTCCTTTGCGCTTATTTCGGACGTTTGTAAAACGGCAAGCCGACCAGCGTCGCAGCGTGCTTCTTGCCGCGTATCTCCACCTCGAGCGCCGTCCCGAGGGCCGCTGCCTCGGGCGCGACCAGCGCCGTTGCGATGTTTTTGTTCTCGACCGACGGCGCGATCGAGCCGCTACGCACCGATCCGGTGATGCGTCCGTCGAACCAGACCGGATAGCCTTCGCGCGCGGGCGCCCGGCCTTCCATCACCAGGCCGACGATTCGCGAGTACCGGTCGAGAGCGAGCTGTTCTTCGAGCGCCGCTTTGCCCACGAACTCCGGTTTCTCCAGTTTGAGCGCCCATTTCAATCCGGCCTGGATGGGCGTAATGGTTTCAGTGAGCTCGTGCCCGTAGAGCGGCATGCCGGCCTCGAGCCGCAGAACGTCGCGTGCCCCCAAACCGCACGGTTCGAGCCCCTCGCTGCGATGCGCGCGCAGCAGCGCGTTCCAAATCATCGAAGCATCGGTTCCATCTAAGAAAAGCTCGAATCCGTCTTCGCCCGTGTAACCGGTCCGCGCGAGCACCGCCGGGACCCCTTCGACGCGCCCCTCTGCGCAAAAATAATACCGCATCGCCGCGAGATCGACGTCAACGTGCGGCTGCAGCATCTCGGCGGATCGCGGGCCTTGAATCGCGATCAGCGCGCGCCTACCGTGGCGGTTCTCCAGATCGACGCCATGCGGCGGCCGGCGCTCGTTGAGCAGTTTCCACATTTTGTCGGCATTGGCCGCATTAACGACGAGCAGCCAGCCGCTTTCGAGCCGGTAGAAGATCGTGTCGTCGTGCGCCCCGCCGTCTTCATTGCAAAAGATGTTGTAACGCGCCTGCTGCGGTTTCATCGTCCCAACCGCGTTGATCGTCAGCGTATCGGCCCAAGGCGCGACCATCTCGCCCGTCAGCCAAAACTGGCCCATGTGCGAGAGATCGAAGAGCCCCGCGCGATGCCGTACCGCATCGTGTTCCTTGAGAATGCCCGCATATTGAACGGGCATCTCAAAGCCGCCGAAGGGCACGATGCGCCCGCCGGCTTCGACGTGTTCGTCGTAGAGCGCGGTGCGCCTCACGCGGATGGAGCCGCCTTCTTCGCCCCTCGACTCCGCTCGGGACTGGCCCCTCGACTCCGCTCGCTACTTGGCTTCTCTTCGGGATAGGTGTTGAGAAAGTCGAGCGTCGCGTGGGCCACGATCTTGTCGCCGCTGCGTACGTAAACTTCGCCGTAGACGATGCGGCGGCCGGCACGCAAGACTTTCGCCTCCGCTACGAGATCGTGCGGCGGCCCGGCGGGTGCGAGGAAGTTGCATTGCAGCGCCACCGTCGTCGTGTCTTGATCGCGTCCGTAGATCGAAGCGAGAGCGACGTAAAAAACCGTGTCGCAGAGGCTGACGATCGCGCCGCCGTGCACCGCACCGGTGCCGTTGGTGATCTCGGAACGGTACGGCATGCGCATGATGGCGCGGCCGTGTTCCACGAACTCCAGCTTCAAATCGAGCAGTGCGACAAAATTGCTCTTTTCCTTCTCCCAAGCGTGGGGTGCGCGCGAATAATCGATCGTCATGTAAGATTCGCCTTTCGTTCCGCTAGAAGGTATCCCCGCTCGCGCCAAGCATGCGCCGCAAGTAAAGCGGAAGTGCGAAGAGCCGGCGATGGGTAAGACCGTCGTAGAAAAAACTTTCGCCGTCCAAGCGCGAGCAGTATCGATCTATCGCCGCGGCATCGAGTTGTGCCAGATCGACGCGGTCACTGCACGCCAGAAAGGCCCACTCCGTATCGAACGCGGGCACGTGGGTGACGAACGAAGCAACGTGGGAATAGTGGCGCCGTAGCGTCCGCGCCATCTTGCAATGCAGCGCCGCATTGACGGCCGCTCCGGTGCTCGCCTGCAGCACGTAGACGCCGCCGTCGGTGAGGCGCGATTTTATCAGCTCGAAGACCCGATCGTTAAAAAGCGGATGACTCGGCGAATCCTCCAGCGGCTCGGTCAGATCCGAGACGATCACGCCATACCGCTCGGTGGTGGAGCGCATGTGCTCCAGCGCATCGCCTACGAGGACGCGCGCACGGGGATCGTCGAACGCGCCGGTCGACCACTCCGGCAAAAACGTTTTCGCGAGCTCGACGACGAGCGCGTCGATGTCCACCATCGTACATTGCTCGACGTCGGGGCAACGCAAGACTTCGCGCAGCGTCGCGCCCTCACCACCGCCCAGTATCAATACGCGCCGGCGATCGAGCGCGCCGGCGAGCGCGGGGTGCACCAACGTTTCGTGGTAGATCCGCTCGTCGGCTTGAGCGCTCTGCGTATCGCCGTCGATGACGAGCATCTTTCCGAAAACCGGCGAGCGCAGCACCGCAATTTGCTGATACTGCGAACGACCGGAATAAAATACTTCATCGACGGCATGATGGTGGTGTTCGGAGGGCGAGAACTCCTCGACGTACCAATGCCAATGCTCGGTTTTCGGCATCACTGGCCTATTTGCGGTGAAAAAAAAGAACCCCGCCGTGTGGCGGGGTTCTTCGAAGCGCCGTTACGTTGCGTCGTTTAGAAACAGTTGACCGCGAAGTAGAGCGGCGTGCCCTGGGGCGGCAGCTCGAACCCGGCGGGCGCCGCGTAAACGCTGATCGTCACCGATTTGCCCTTGACTTTGGAGGTGCCGGGGAAGGCCGTCCACTGGTATTTGTTGCCACTTTGTCCGAGCAGAGCTGCGCCGCACGTCTTGCCCGGAAGCCCCTTCGAATCGGTGATGATGTATTGGATAACGGTTTTGCCCTGCTGCTCGATCGGCTTGATCGTCTGACTGCTCTGATTGTTTGCCGACGCGTAGACGACCGTCGTCCCGCGCGCCTTATAGGCGGGGAATTTCTGCTTTTTGTAGGTTCCGATATCGCCGTTCTTGTCGGTCGCATCGGCAAGTGCAATTTTGGCCGGACTCTTCGCGGTGTTCTTTCCGATGGAACCTTTGATCGTTAAGTTGTCATACGAGACCAACGTGAAGCTTCCGCCGGTCGATTTGAGCGTAAAGATGTCGCACGCGCCTTTGAAAATCCACCAATATTGCGGCGGACTCTTTGCGCACGTCGTCGCCTTCGGCGACAATCCGGATGCATCCGGAGTATCCGTTGCGTCTGCGGCATCGGTTGCATTCGATGCATCGGACGACGAGGTTACGGGCGCCTCGCTTTGGTCGGCGGCGTTCTGCGTCGTCACCGGAGCGAGCGGGCCTTGCGATGCCGGAACGACGCCGTTTTGGCTCGCGCAGGCCGTCAGAGCAAGCACGCTTGCAGCGAAAGCGCAAGCCGAAATCATCGATAAACGCATGGGAGATCTTACCTACCTTACTCGGGAGAGCTTGTACTTGTTATCAACGTAAACAATTGGACGAGCGTCGCGCCAAGCCTCCCGAATTTGCCCGCCTGAAAGCTGATAATTGCTGATGATACCAGTTAAGTAATTGCTAACTTACGCGCTGAGGACGCTCTGATTTCGGCTAAGAAGGTGCGTGAACTCGCCGTCGCTCTTCTCAATCCCGCGCTTGAGTTCGGTAGCAAGCACGCTCGTCGCCCGCAACGTTTTTGCGGCGTATTCGCAAGCAAGCCATGGGTCGGTATGATCGCCGCACGTATAAAAATCCATCGCCGCGTAGCCCTTTTCGGGCCAGGTGTGGATCGAGATGTGGGATTCGGCCAGGATGACCGTTCCGGAAACGCCTTGCGGCTCAAACCGATGGAACGCGCTCTCCATGATGGTCGCGCGAGCGGCCTTCGCGGCGGCGATCATCATCGCCGCAATGCCGTTGATATCGGAAAGCAGGGAAGGGCGACAGCCCGAAAGCTCGCACACGATGTGCCTGCCGAGTGCCTTCAATTTATTCCGGTCTCCTTGACCTTTGAGGAATCCCACCTCCGGACTTCGTCGGCTGGCGGCTGCGGTGCAGACACGTCCCCGACCTATCGGCGAGCTCCTGCCGGCGCTTTTTTGCGGTGCGCGGGCGACTCGCCGCGATGGCGCGTAAGGGCGCGCCCTCCCAAAAACCGTTTGCGCAAGATGACCCCCGGCCATAAAACGCAGAGGGAATCATACCCCCTGCACCCCCCGCTGTAAAGACCTACCTCCACAGCCTGCTCACAGCTCGGTTGCCTGGGAAAAGTTAAGCTCCTACTGTACTATCTTGACTATATCGGTTCGCGGACGTACGCTGGACTCTGCCATGGCACTTAAGCTCGAAAAACCCGTCGCTCCCTCCCAGCTCATTGAGGAGTACCGGCACGGCTTCCACGACCCCGAAAACTACGTCTTTAAGTCCGACAAGGGGCTGACGTGCGAGATCGTCGAGCGCATCAGTTCGATGAAGGACGAGCCGGCGTGGATGCGCGAGTTCCGGCTTAAGGCGTACGAGCTCTTCCTCGCCAAGCCCATGCCCACATGGGGCGACACGGCGCGGCTGGCCGAAATCGACTTTTCGAACATCCACTACTTCGTGAAGTCGACCGATCAGCCGGAGCGCTCATGGGACGACGTGCCCGACGATATCAAGCGCACGTTCGATCGGCTCGGCATTCCGGAGGCCGAGCGCAAGTTTCTCTCCGGCGTCTCCGCGCAGTACGAGTCGGAAGTCGTCTATCACAACACGACTAAGGCGCTCGACGAGCAGGGCGTGCTCTTCTGCGACATGGACACCGCGGTCAAGAAATATCCCGAGATCGTTCAGAAGTATTTGGCGACGGTCATTCCGCCCGGCGACAACAAGTTTGCGGCGTTGAATTCAGCCGTATGGTCGGGCGGATCGTTCATCTACGTGCCGCCGGGCGTGGCGGTGGCGATGCCCTTGCAGGCTTACTTCAGAATCAATGCCGAGAATATGGGCCAATTCGAGCGCACGCTCATCATCGCCGACAAAGGCGCGAAGGTCCATTACATCGAGGGCTGCACGGCGCCTAAATTTTCAACCTCGTCGCTGCACTCCGCGGTTGTCGAGCTGATCGCGCTCGAGGGCGCGTCGATTCGCTACACGACGATTCAGAATTGGTACCGTAACATCTTCAATCTCGTCACCAAGCGCGCGATCGCGCATGCCAATGCGACGGTCGAGTGGGTGGACGGCAACATCGGCTCGCGCCTGACGATGAAGTACCCGTCGATCTATTTGATGGGCGAGGGCGCTCGCGGAGAGATTCTCTCGATGGCATTCGCCGGCGAAGGGCAGCACCAGGACGCCGGCGCGAAGGTCATTCACGTCGCGCCGCGCACGACGTCGGTCGTGACGAATAAGAGCGTCAGCGCACACGGCGGCAAAACGACGTATCGAGGCTTGGTCGAGGTTCACGCCGGCGCGGTCGACGCAAAGACGCGCGTGCGCTGCGATGCGCTGATAATGGACGAGCAGTCGTCGAGCGATACGAAGCCGACGATGAAGATTCACGAACAGCGCTCGACGGTCGAGCACGAGGCGAGCGTCAGCAAGATCGGCGAGGAGCAGCTCTTCTACGCGATGTCGCGCGGCCTCTCGGAAGCCGACGCCACCGCAATGATCGTCAACGGCTTTTTCGATTTCTTCGTCAAGGAACTGCCGATGGAGTACGCCGTCGAGCTCAACCGTCTCGTCAAAATGGAGATGGAAGGCGCCGTCGGCTAACGGCCCTGCGCTAAGCTTACGACGGCGCCCGCCGGGGCGTCGAGCCCCGCGGTTATCTTCTTCGTCGCCTTCCCGCCCGCCGGATATTTATAGAAGAAAACGTCGGACTCGAGAAGTTGCACCACTGGAGCGATAAGCGTCGCGTTCTGAATCCAGAACTGTCGGACGTTACTGCCGCCGTAGCCTAGTGGGACCGTGCCGACTTCTTTTGCGTGCCTGCCCGTGATCTTGAACCGATAGACGACCGGCGTGCCCGAGGGCGGCGGCCCGGAAGTTCCCACCGCAAGGTACTTTCCATCCCATTGAACGCCGCCCGGAGCTCCCATGCTCGCACCCACCATCACCTGCTCTAGTCGATGGCCGTTCTTTGGAAGCTCGGCCAACACGAAATTCGCCGAGTCGTCGCCGACGCCGTCGACGAAGAGATTGCCGTCGTCGTCATAGCCGCACCAAAAAGCTTGTTTGAACGGCGTGCGGTCGTAGACTTTGGGATTTCCGCGGGCGTCCTTGTAGACGGCTACGGTACCGTCGGAGTCCGAAGCCGCTAAATCACCGGTCAAAGGATCGATCGAACAACCCTCCGGCAAGCCGTGACCGGCCAGGGCGCGAAAACGCTTGCGCGCACCGTGTGCGTAGCCAAGAATCTGATTTGTTCCCACATTCGTAACGAACACGTCGGCTTTCTTGTCGACGCACTCGCCCTGCGCGTCGTAAAAACCATCGATGGTTCCCTCCAAGCTTCCGCGAGGATACGAATAAATGGTTACGGTCTTCAGGTTCGACACGTACAGTAAGTCGTGCGATGCTGCGTTCGGAAGCATCCACGTTGCGTCGCGATCGCCGGGTGCGCGAGCGGTAACACTTGGAGGCATCGTCTGCCGCGCGTCGCTGCAGCCCGTCAACCATGCCGCAAGGATGCCGGCACAAAATGCATAGCTCAACCTCGTCACCGGTGGGGAGTTCGTACGCCGTGACCGAATGCCCGCCACGTTGACATGGTGATTCGTCGCGTTCCTTTTGCTTTCGCCGCGGCCGCGCTAGCCGCCGGTTGCAGCACGAGCGTCGGGCCCTCATCGCTTCCACAGGCGGGTACGTCAGGGTCGAGCCAAATTCGCGCCCACGTTACCGAAAAAGTGCTTTACGCTTTCACCGGCGGCAGCGACGGCGGCGGACCGAACGGCGCCGTTGTCTTCGACGGCTCGGGAAACATCTTCGGGACGACCCACTTCGGCGGCATGACTCAGTGCGGCGGCAACGTAGGCGGCGGTTGCGGCGTCGTCTTCGAGCTCGCACCCAAGAGCGGCGGCTGGGCCGAGTCGGCGCTTTATGCGTTTTCCGATAGTTCGGACGGCGGTTTCCCCAACGCCGGCGTCGTCTTGGATAAGAACGGAAATCTTTTCGGGACCGCCAGCACCGGCGGAAACTTTCAATGCAGCATCGGTTGCGGCGTTGTGTACGAGCTCCTCAAGAGCACCGGCTGGGGCGAACACGTGCTGCACGCGTTTGCCGGCAGTGACGGCCAGTTTCCCAATGCGGTGCTGCTGCAGGGATCGAACAGCACGTTTTACAGCACGACGTGGTTCGGCGGAAGCACGGGAAACGGAACCGTTTTTTCGTTGACGCCATCAGGCAGCAGCTGGATGGAGAACGTGCTGTACAGCTTTGGCGGGGCGGCGGACGGCAGTGCGCCCGCCGCCGGCGTCATTGCCGACTCCGCTGGCAATCTGTACGGAACGACCTACAAATTCGATGGCTACAACGACGGCGTCGCGTACGAGCTTCAAAAGCGCTCGCACGGCTCGTGGAAGGACCGCGTTCTCTACAGCTTTACCGGACAGGGCGGAGGCGAGGATCCGTACGCGGGTTTGATCCTGCGCTCAAAGCGACGGCTCTACGGCACGACCATCGAGGGCGGAAGTAATGGCGGCGGAGCCGCCTTCGAGCTGACCGACGCGCACCATCATTGGGCAGAGCGAGACTTGCACGTGTTCGGCGGCGCGGGGGACGGGAGCACGCCGTACGGCGGATTGGTTGCAGACAGGGCCGGAAATCTATTCGGGACGACGCTCTTTGGCGGCACGAATAACTCAGGAACCGTTTACGAACTCAGCCGAACGCGCGGCGCTTGGAAGGAACGAATTTTGTATTCGTTTACCGGCGGTGACGACGGAGGGAATCCGGGCGGCACGCTAACGTTCGATTCCGCCGGAAACCTGTACGGCACCGCAGGCGGCGGCCAGAGCGGCAACGGCGTTATCTTTGAAATCGTGCGCGCCGGGCAGCCGCGATAAGAGCGGTCTAGTTACTCACCGTCGCACCGAGCGGTACGTACACGCCGCCAATGCTCTTGACCGCCGAGCCTCCTGACGGGTAGCGCCAAATCCCGACGTCGGCTGCGCCCGCGTCCGGGCCGATAACCTTCTTACCGTCGATCCAAAACTGAAAGACCATCGACGCGCCGCCGAGTTGCGTCGAACCCGCCGTCTTGGCCTTTCCGTTCTTGATGCTGAACTGATAAACGGTGTTCGACGATTGATCGCCGATCGCAACGTGTTTACCATCCCACTGAACGCCGCCCGGATTGTAGAGGGTTTGGTCCAGGCTGAGGTCGCTCAACTTCGCAGCGCCGCGCGCGAGTTCGGCAACGACGCCGACATAGCTCTGGGTTAAGCCGTCAACGAAGAGATTGCCCGACGGGTCGTAGCCGCAAAGCAGCGGTTCATTGAGCGAACTGTCGACGTAATGCCGCCTCGGTCGTCCCTTCGCTTTTTTGTAGATGGCGACGTCGCCCGGCACACTGCCGGTCGTCGGGAAGTTCGTCACGGCAAGATCCCCGGTCGTGGGATCGATCGAGCAGCCGACCGGGAAATATCCGTCATCCTTTAGCGTCGCGATGGGCGCAGAGCCGCCGTGCGCGTACTCAATGATGTTGCTTCCGCCGGTGTTGGCGATGAAAACGTTACCGTTGCCGTCCACGCACTCGCCGGCGGGATCCGCAA
Organism: Candidatus Cybelea sp.; assembly: GCA_036489055.1. Taxonomy (GTDB): domain Bacteria; phylum Vulcanimicrobiota; class Vulcanimicrobiia; order Vulcanimicrobiales; family Vulcanimicrobiaceae; genus Cybelea. Next base: position 13,143 of record DASXGO010000235.1, read on the forward strand.
AGCCGGTCAAGGTCTGTTGCAACGTTCCTTTCGGATACGAAAAGACATAAACGTCGCCGCTCACGGTATCGGAAACGTATAAGAGCGCGCCGCGCGCTTCGCGATGCACCGCGCTCGTGGAAGGCAGGAGCGCCGTACTCGACGTCTGCGATCCGGCGCAAGACGTCAAGAGCGGCGCAGCAATGCCCGCAAGCGCCGCTAGGTAAACTCTGATCGAACGCGTCATCGATGAGGAGTTCGCGCGCGCCGGCCGAATGCCCGCCACGTTCCGTGGCAGCTTCTTCGCGCGCAATCGTCACGATCGGAATGCACCGCAGCGGCACTAGCGCCGTCGCGCGCGGGCTCGCCGCGCTCGGCGTCGAGTTGGGCTCCAACTTCCTGGACGCGCAGCCTGAGAATCCGACCGGGTATTGGGAGGACCGTACCATCGTCGACCTCAACGAACGCGTCTTGCGCGCGCTGGGGCTGAGGTGGGACGATGCCGCGCCGATCGATCCGTCACGATTTTCCGGCTGGCGGATGTGGCGACTGCGGCGCGAGACGAGCCGCTATCTTGGGCGGTGGTTCACGGCGCAGGCACTCTGGGGCTTCAAGGATCCGCGAACGATCCGGCTCCTACCGTTTTGGCTGCAAGTTTTGCGCGAACGCCGAGTCGAGGATGCGTATTTGCTGGTGATTCGCAATCCCGCAAGCGTCGCGTCGTCGCTTCATGCGCGCCAAAAGATGACCGTCGAGGCGGCGCAGCGCCTCTGGCTTTCGTACGTCGTTCCGTTTCTCGACCGGCTCGAAGCAAAACCACTCGCCGTTGTCGATTACGATCTGTTGATGGGCGATCCACGCGGCCAGCTCGAGCGTATCGCGCGGAAGCTCGAGTTACCCGCGGCCGGCTCCCCGCAGGCCGATTCCTTCGTCAACGACTTTCTCGACCTCAAGCTGCGGCACACCGTCTTTTCCGCCGAAGAGATCGACGCGAACACGGAGCCTGGGCGTCTCACGCGCCGAGGCTACGGATTGCTTCGCGAGATCGCCGAGGACCGTCGCGCGATTGACGACGGATTTTGGAAGCAGTGGGCTGATTTGAAGTCATCCTGTAGAACTGGGCGGCGTGGCTAAGCACAAGGTGGCGAAGGTCTCCGAAGTCGCGCCCGGAACGACGCGGCGCGTCGTCGTCGATTCCATGGAACTCCTGCTTTGCAACGTCGCCGGCAAGATCTACGCCGTCGAGGACGTTTGCACGCACGACGGGGGTCCGCTCGATCAGGGCGAGCTCGAGGGCGAATGCGTGGTCTGCCCGCGGCACGGCGCGACGTTCGACGTACGCACCGGCGACGCGTTGACGCTGCCCGCCGTTCTTCCGCTCATGACCTTCGACGTAGCCGTCGAAGGCGACGACATTTACGTTGACGCTTAGTCCCGCGTGAGACTCTTACGCCGCATCGCAGTGGGTGCGCTCTTGCTGCTCGCGCTCGCCGTCGCCGGCTTCGCGCTCAACGTAACCGCAGGCATGCGCGCCCATGCCCAATATTCAGGAACGATCGCAGGCCTTCCGATCTCGGCATCGGCCGCGATTCTCCGCGACGACCGCGGCGTTCCCCATATCACCGCGCAAAACGAGCACGATCTCTTCTTCGCGCAAGGATACGTTGAAGGTGCCGACCGCCTCTTTCAGATGGATCTGCTTCGGCGATTTACTCTTGGTGAACTGGCGGAGGTCTTCGGCGACGGCGCACTGGAGACGGACCGCGAACAGCGCGCCATCCCGGTAGGCGCAATCGTACGAGCGCAATGGCAGCGCCTCGACGCGCCGTCGCGTGCAATCCTGGCGGCGTTCAGCGACGGTGTGAACGCGGCAATCAATCGCGAAACACTTCCGGTCGAGTTTCGACTGATGGCTTATCGCCCGCGGCCGTGGACGCCTCAAGACTCATTGGTCGTCGGGATGGCAACCGTTCTGGATTTGATCGACGACTGGAACGCGATCGCACCGCGCGACGCGGCGTACCGGCGCGGCGGATTGCCGCTTCTCGAGGCGCTTTTTCCGCTCACTGACCCCTGCTACGACGCGCCCGTGACGGCCGGCCTGACCGGCATTGGACCGGGTCCTCGATGCACTCGCAATGCGAACACGTTGCTGCGCCTGATCGCCGGCGCTCGCGCTCCGGTAGGCAGCAACGAGTGGGCTGCCGGCGCGAGCCGGTCGCTCACCGGACGCGCGCTGCTTGCCAACGATCCGCATCTAGCGATTCGGATGCCCGGCATCTGGTATTTGATCGACTTGCACGCGCCCGGCTTTCACGCCGCAGGCGCGACACTGCCGGGTTGCCCCGGTGTCGTGCTCGGACACAACGAGGGTCTTGCCTGGGGCGCGACGAGCGGGACGGTCACGTCGCTCTCCGCATTTCTTCCGCCGGCGCATCTCGATCCCGGCGGCTGGCAGAGCGAGCGATTCGCAGTGCGCTTCCATGCCACGGCGACCGCGCGGTACTACCGCACGCGCGACCTCTTCGGCATAACGACCGACGACGGACGTTTGGTGCTCGTCCGGTGGAGCGCGTACGAGGACCCCGTGTCGCCGGCACAGACGTTCTT
>DASXGO010000272.1:0-1800 GCA_036489055.1 Candidatus Cybelea sp.
AGTGCACGATTGGGGGCGGCAGAAAGGAGCCGGCCGGCGGATAGACGTTTCTCCAGGCGCCCGCAAGCGCCGCGTAATCGAGCGCGTTTGCGATTGCCCGGCGTACCGCCGGCTCGCGCGTCGGCAAGCGCTGGGTTTGCAAGTATAAGAGACGGGTGGCGTTCTCGGGGAAACGCAGGACGCGCACGCCGGCGATTTTGCCCGCTTGTGCGACGTTTTCCGGCGTTAGCGTGCTCACGTCGACCGCGCCGGATTGTAACGCGACGAAATTGGCATTCAGGTTCGGAATGATATGGAGAACGATTTGATGCAGCTTCGGTCGCGGCCGAAAGTAGGGATTTGGTACGAGCACGATACGATCGCCGCGCAGCCAGCGTTCGACCCGAAACGGACCCGTTCCGAACGGGGCGTCCTCCCATGCCGTCCCGACGACCTTCGTGTCGGCAAACGCGTGCTTCGGCAAAATGCCGTAAACGTAGTCGGCCTGCGCGAAGAGCACGCGAACCGCGGCGTTCCAGGGCGCGCGCAGCCCGATCACGACCGTGTGAGCGTCCGGCGTCGTCAGCGAGACGATTCGCCGGTACGGCTCCACCGACACCGTACGATTTCGCGGATCGAATATGGCGCGATAGGTGAACGCGACGTCGGCGGACGTCAACGGCACGCCGTCGGCGAAGCGCGCGTCGGGGCGCAGGTGGTACGTTATTCGCATTCCGTCGGCGGAGATGTCGCCGTTACGCCGCGTCGGAATTCGGGTGACGAGAATTGGAACGTCTTCATTATCGGCGGAAAGACCGACGAGCGTCTGGCAGAAAAGCGCATCGAGCGCCAAAATTTCTTGATCGATTGCAAGCAGGGGCACCAGCGATGCCGGATCGCCCGCATATGCGATCCGCAAGACGTGTGGCGCCCCGCTTCGCAACGCGCCGCTCCGGCTGCATGCGGCGAGTGCCGCAAGCAAGATTAAGGCGGTGGCAAAACGCCGTAGCGGCATCGCGGCTCCTTTTCGCGTTCGACAGGGTCGCCCGCGTCGCTTAGGGTAATCGTTCGCGTGTCCTGCAGGCCTGAGCCGGATTCCGGGCAGTTCGTTCACCTCCACGTCCATTCGGAGTACTCACTTCTCGACGGCGCTTGCAGGATCGATCGTCTCTGCCGCAGAGCCGCCGAGCTGGGCGCAAGTGCGATCGCGCTCACGGACCACGGCGTGATGTACGGCGCGCTCGAGTTTTATTACGCCGCGCGGCAGTACGGTTTAACGCCGATTCTCGGGTGTGAGGCGTATCTCGCGCCGCGCGGGCGGTTCGACCGCACGGCGCGGGAAGAGGCACACGTCACGCTGCTTGCGGCGGATCTCGTCGGCTATCGCAACCTGATCGCGCTCGTCTCCAAGGGCTTTCTCGAAGGCTACTATTACAAACCTCGGATCGATTTGGATCTTCTGGCACGGCATCACGACGGCCTGATCGCGCTCTCGGGCTGTATGTCGGGCCTGCTCGCGGCGCCGCTGCTTCAAGACGATTACGCAACCGCCTGGCGAAATGCCAAGGCGTACGTCGAGATCTTCGGCGACCGTTTCTACGTCGAGATCATGCGTCACGGTATGCCGGAGCAAGAGAAAATCAACGGCGGACTGCTTCGCATCGCCGGCGAGCTTAACGTGCCGATCGTCGCGACCAACGATTCGCATTATCTCGAGCGGAAGGACGCCCCGGCCCACGACGTGCTCCTTTGCATCGGCACCGGTAAGACGGTTTCGGACGAGAACAGGATGCGGTTCTACTCGGACGAGTTCTATCTGAA
>DASXGO010000300.1:0-2994 GCA_036489055.1 Candidatus Cybelea sp.
GATATGGATGCGCTCGACAACGTCTGCTCGGCTGCCGATTCAGGCGGGAATCTTCGCGCCATCGCCGCTGAGGAAATCGGATATTTAAAAGGCACTCCGGCACCGATCGGTACGCCTATGCTAACTCCCACCTACGCTAACACTCAGACCATCGTGTACATGATCAATACGATGAGTCATCTCGTCAACTATACCAGCGGCGGCTGCAAGAATATGGTCGCCGTGGACATTGAATCGTCGGGCGGCAGCTTCTATCCACTCCCCCAGTATACGCCCGGCAGCGTTTCGGCTGGCATACCTATTCGCGAAGAGGCCACCGCTTTACGCTTCCTCGTGCCTGACCCTCAGACGTTGGTTCCCGACCGGATGCAGCCGTTTTGCTTTACGATCGGCGGGACGAATAATAACTGGTCGCCTTCGGCGAACAGCTGCCCAATAAGCCCGTACTGTGAAATACCGTACTTCTTCGAGGAGACACTGGTTCCGCAAGGTCCGGAGATATCCGTGGGCGCTTTCACCTGGAACGGACAGTACGCAAGCGTCGGCGATAACTGCGCGACTCCCGCTCCCGCTCCCGACTCCGGAGGCGCAGTCGACCTGGTTGCCGCTTGCGTCACTAGCACGCCCGACCCGCCTGGGGAAGGCGCGGCAGTGTTTCGTCAGGAGTACCAGCACCTCTATATCAACGGCGTCGACTATGGCCCTGCGGCAGTGTTGCTCAACACGGCGAGCGCGACGACCGTCACGATCTCCAGTTCCTGGTTTAGCTGCACCGGTTGCACTCCGCTCTCGTCGTTCCACTACGAGCTTGCACTATCTGGCGGCGAGCTCGCGTCGGTACTTTACGCAGGCGTTACTGGCGGAACGATCTCACTGCCGTGCACGCAGCCTACGTACTGCACCGGCGATAAGACTGTCTCTGGCAACACATCCTCGGCCATTCCACTCGTCATCGGCCCGCACAGCGGCATCATACTGCTTGCGTCAAACTAGCTTTGGGCGAATACGGGGTAACGAAATGATTAGGCTTTTTCGCCTTGTAGTAGGCGCAACTCTAGCGTCTGAAATGCTCGCAGCGTGCGGCGGATCGCAGCCGCTAATCGGTGCGCCGGGGACGCTACTTCCAGCATCAACGAGCGCGGGCTATCGCGTCCTCCACAACTTCGGCGCGGCCAAAAGCCCGGATGGCCAGCAGCCGAAGGCGGGGCTGATCGACCTGAACGGCACGCTCTACGGAACGACATACGTAGGTGGCGCGCACGGGTTCGGGACGGGCCTGCCTGGGTACGGGACGGTCTTTAGCATTACCCCGGACGGCTCCGAGCGGGTGATATACGATTTTAAAGGCCCCAAAGTGGGCGATGGTAAGAATCCCGCCGCGAGCCTATTTGCGGTGAACGGCGTACTCTACGGCACGACTGAGAATGGCGGGACCCGTGCGAACTACGGAACAGTCTTTAGCGTAAGCACGAGCGGCATGGAGAAAGTGCTGTATCGTTTCCAGGGTTACTTTTACGGCCAGGACGGCGCGAACCCCCTCGCGAGCTTGATCGACGTGGACGGCAAGCTCTACGGCACGACCTTGGCGGGCGGGACGAACGACAACGGAACCGTCTTTAGGGTCACCACGACGGGTGAAGAAAAGGTGCTTCACAGTTTTTTTCAGGGCTACTCCGACGGCGGGAGCCCTGTCGCCAACTTGCTTAACGTGAAAGGTACGTTGTACGGAACGACCGAGTACGGTGGGCAGGCTTGCAGTTGCAACGGTGGTGGAACGATATTCAGCATAACGCGCACCGGCACGGAAAAGGTGCTCTTTGCGTTCAATCAATATACCAATCCCGAGGGGTCGTTTCCGCAGGTCGGCCTAATCCATGTGAAGGGCTTACTCTATGGCACGACGCCGAAAGACGGCGCTTACACCGATGGGGGAACAGCCTTCAGCATTACGACGACAGGCAGTATTTCGGTTCTGCATACCTTTAGCTCTGGCTCCGGTCCCGATGGAAGCGGGCCTGATGCGCCCCTGCTCAACGTCAAAGGTACGCTTTACGGAACGACGGAGTTTGGCGGCGACTACGGCAAAGGAACCGTCTACAAAATGAGCCTTACCGGGAGTAAGGAGAAAGTGCTGCACAGTTTCGGCTACGGATCGGATGGTGCGACGCCGGTCGCCGGGCTGATCGACGTGAACGGGACGCTCTACGGCACGACATCAGCGGGCGGCACGAACGGCAACGGCACGGTGTTCGCTTTGAAGCTGCCGCGCTAAACGGCCCGGCAGCGCCGCGCATCGCATCGCGCTCAGCTTCGCTTTGATGGCTTAGCTGCGCGGCGGCATCGATCGCACAGCAGCAAAGCTGCATCGCCGGCAGAGGGGGGCGGCGTTTTGCCGGCTGTGGCTCCTATCCCACGACGCTGCGGCACGGGATAGGAGTTAAGCAACTCAAAACGGACCCCCCTGCGCCGAGCTGCCTGAATGCGTGGTTGCCAAGCCATCTAAGCGTTGCGATCCAAGCCGCTAAGCTGCGAGCACGCTGCGAGCCAAGCCGCCGCGCTGCGTGGCGCCTCGCACCTGCAATGCGAGCGACGCCGCATGCACGGCTCATCTGCTCACCGAGACGCAACGCCTCTGCGATCGCGGCGGCGGGTGCGGGGCGGCGCGTCGATCGCAGAGCACGAGGATGGCTATCGGCGATGCATCTCAATGCATAGCTAGGGTGTTACCCGGCGTCGGCAGGTGCGGGTTCGTCCATGTTGACCCATCTGAGCGGTCGCGTCTACACGACGCTAAGCGGCGTCTTCCTCGGCATTTCCGAACCGTTTTCTGCAGTCGACGGACCGAACGGATTAGATGGAGGCTTTTTCTCGAAAGCGATTAACCCGTCTCAAAATAACCGCTTGGGCGCCGTGTTTTCACGCGCCCTTTGAGGGGGATGAGGAATGGCAGAGATTCTAAAATGGCTCGCCGGAAATCCCTACATCTTGCTGTTC
>DASXGO010000324.1:0-3419 GCA_036489055.1 Candidatus Cybelea sp.
CAAAGAACCCGTAATGGTGCATCGCGTGTAAGATCACCTTGGCCCAACGTGGATCGCTGAGCCGGCCGATCGCCGAGTCCGTTAAGTCGAGCCAAATGCGTTTGCCTTCCGGCGGACCACCCGGGACCTGGCAATTTTTGGGATAACCATCGGCAACGTGAGCCGGCCAAACAAAGTGTCCGTTGGGGCAACCTATCGCAACGTACAAGACGTGCTTAATCGGGCCGGCGCTCAGTGCGCGAGGATCGAGCACTCCAGCTTGGGGGGGAACGCCCGCCGCGATCGCACTACCCGTACACGTACCGGCGTCAGCGTATGAATTGGCGTTGCACGCGCCTCCGTAGGACACAAGGACCGTTCCGCCACCCCTGACGGGAGTCGTTGTCCCGATACACTTGCCATGTTGCCTGCCAGTGTTGGGCGGACAGTTGAACTCCCAAAAATCGTATTCGTACGTCTGCCCCTGCGATCGCAAGATCACCGACGCATGATGATCCTTATCGGCCGAAGCATACGCGCCATTTGGAATCGGTACTTCGGGAAAGAGCCTGCTGCACCGCGGTGTGTATCGTTTGGTACAGTCGATCAGATAATGCGGAGAACCGCCTTTGGTATAGTATATCGGGATTTCATCCGATTGAGCCTCGCCGCCGCCGGTGCCGGGCTCCGCCACCTGAATGATGCCCATCGAAAACCTGTGGCGCATCATTTGACTGACCATTGATGTGGAGTCTCTGTCCAGCCTCGGCGAACACGGGTCAGCATCGCATATCGGCGACGCAAATGGGTTGGGCGAATAAAATTGCCACCCTTTCGGGGGTGGCGTTAGGCGCTCCGCCTGAGGCTCCAGATCGTTAGGGACACCGGCAGCCCGCATCGGTACTCCAGCGCTGTTCGTATTCCACGAGCACGCTACGACGATTGCGGAGCAAATCACAAAACCTAACGGTGCAATTTGGCGGATGAACATTTCGTACTATCCTCCCCCACCCGAATTCCTATCGTACCATGGAAGCCGCGACATCGGAAGCGGCCTTGGCCCGGTCGAGCCGCACCGTTGCTGGTGGCCCATCGCCTCAAATTAGGGGTCGGACCGCGTTTGGAAGCCGCTGCGCTCCTGTGCCGGGAGACCTCGAGTGGTTCGCGAAATCGGAAGCCGCTCGTTACGAGCAGGGGCCGGCGAACGGCATTCGGACGAAAAAGGAAAGGATTTGAATGTCCAAAGCTCTTCACAATGAAATGATGTCGATGATTCGTGAAGGTAAGAGCGAGTCAGAAATACGCGCCGCAATCGAACCGCGATTGGCTCCCGGCTGCAAACTGACTACGTATACCGACTCTTGCGTCACTAACTCTGGGACGAGCGGCTACAAGCAGTGCGGCTATATCTCGGGCTGTGATGACCCGAGCAATAACACCGATGCGGAGTGCGGCGAGTGCCAGGGGAGTTGATCTTAACGCACGGCGCCCGTTGGGGTCGGGCGAAACGCCAGGCTCCGCTCGCGGCCCGCTCGGTTACGCTATATGCTTCGATTCGGGCAGCGGCGCGGGAAACTAAATGAGCGTCGTCCAACCACGCAAAAGTTTGACAATTCTCCCGCGGCGCTCCGAACGTTACGTCTTGACGGCCGCGCTCGTCGCGAGCTTACTGTCGTTGTGCCTTCTGTTCCAAGCCGTGGACGATTTCGCCGACGGCCAGCTTAGCATCGACCTTCGGGGTTTCGGGCTGCTTTTGATCGCGGGCGCGGCCCTTGCGATCGCATTGCTGTGCGCTCATAGACTCAAGCGAGGCCGTTCTCTCAGGGCCGTTCGATGGTCTATTCGAGCGAATCTATTCGCAGCTCCCGCACTGCGTTCTCCGGGCACGTGTTTTTTGCTAACGTTCGCTGCGATTCTGGCTCTTGCGCTGGCCGCTCATTTAGGCGAGCTTGGTGTCGCGACGATGCTCGATCGCGGCGACGTCGTCGTTTCGCTTATGACCGCAATGGCCTTGGCGCTCGCTGCGACGGTTGGCGCTCAAATCATCATCCGCGTTGCGCCGGAGGTCGTTCGCTTTTTCAAAGCGACGCTGCTCGCCAGACTAGCTGGTTGCAGCCGCCTTGTCTTTGCTTTCGGCACCAAAACTACCGCGCTGCATTCGTTGGCAGCCTGGTCGCCGCCGTTGTTCGGTAGGCCGCCGCCGCTTCCGCACTAGCTTAAACTGCGCTTTCCCGCGGCCTAAGCCGAGGGCTTCCCTCGCACGTCGTCGCGCTTGGCGCCCAAAAGTCCTCAAAAACGCCACAGCTCAAGTAAACTTTTTGCTGGAAAAAGTTGAGAGGATCAATTCAGTTTGAACTTTGAGACCTTTGGCCTACGAAACGAACGGCTGATCGTTTTCGTGGTTGGCCTACTGGCGATACTCGGCGTCTACGCGTATAGCGTCATACCAGCCAGCATCTTTCCGACGATGACGTTCTCGCGTATCGACGTGGTCGCAGACGTCGGCAACCTTCCCCCCGATCAAGTAAGGGTGGCGGCAACTTTACCGTTGGAGCGCGCCTTTCAAGGACTGCCGTCTGTCACGCGCGTCCTGGCGACGTCGTCGCAGGGCAGCTCCGAGCTTGTCGTTGAGTTCGATTCGCACACGGCCGTGCAGAGCGATCTAACGTACGTCGATCAGGCGATTTCTCAGGTACGCGTCCGCTTGCCGGCGGAGACCGACGTCCGTGCGAACATCATCAATCCCAATACCGAACCGATCGTCTCATATGCGCTCGTTTCTTCGGCGATGTCGCAGACGTTGCTCAACGAACTCGCGGTGCAGGCGATGCTTCCGCGGTTCTACGGAGCGTCTGGGCTCGCCCGAGTCACCGTGGCCGGAGGTCCGGCCCGCGAGTATCATGTCGACCTTAATCCGGCCGAACTCGCCCAGTATGGTCTGACCGCAAGCGACGTGTCGCAGGCGCTTTCGCAAGCGACGGCCGTTACGGCGGTGGGCTTGCGCGACGCCCACTACGTTCGCAACGTCCTCGTCGTGGACGCCGGCATCAAGAGTGCCGATGCGCTCAACGACGTGATGGTGCCGACGGCGCACAACTCAGCCGTGCCGATTGCGGCCCTGGGCACGGTTCGCCTTGGCGTCGCGCCGCAGACCGACGTGATCAGCTTCGATGCCCATCCAGCCGTCATCCTCAGTTTCTATGCGCTTCCCGGCGCCGATGCCGTACGACTGGCGGACGCCGTCGCTGCCCGAGCGGCCGCACTGCAGGCGCAGCTGCCGGCCGGGGTGAGATTGGTCAAATTTTGGGACCAGACGACGCTCGTCAAGGAGTCGCAGGCATCGTTGCGCGACGCCATCGCGTTGGGCGCGTTGCTCGCCATTCTCGTCATCTTCGCGTTCTTGCGCAACCTTCGTATGACGATGGTTGCGGCTATCATTA
>DASXGO010000402.1:0-4354 GCA_036489055.1 Candidatus Cybelea sp.
GTACGCGCGCGCGACTTCCGTACGATGCGGCGCTGGGTTGCGGCGCGCACGCTGCGCGGGTTTGGGATGCGCGCCGATTGGTGAAGAAAGCGGGGTTGAACCATTGCTAGCCCGCCTTCCGTTCCGCCGCGCGAAGCTTACCGCTGCGGGCGCGAGGATTCGCGGCCATTTCAGTCTCATCGGGGACGATCGGACGTCGCGTCAGCACCTCGAGACGCTCGTCGCCGCGAAACGTCTGCTTTACGATGCGATCTTCAAGCGAATGAAAACTGATGGCAACGATTCGGCCGGTACGGCGCAGACGTCCGACCGCGCCGTTGAGACCTTCACGAAGCGCCTCGAGCTCGTCGTTGACCGCGATGCGCAGCGCCTGGAAGACGCGGGTCGCCGGATGGATGCGCTCGCGCCTGCCGGGGCGGGCAACGACGCCGGCGACGAGCCGCGCGAACTCCGAGGTCGTGCTGGGCAGGGTCCCTCTCGAGCGGCGCGCGACGACGGCGCGAGCGATGCGCCGCGCGCTTCGCTCCTCGCCGTAATAATAGAAGATGTCGGCCAATTCCGTTTCGCTCGCGGTTGCGAGGATCTCGTAGGCATTGCGCCCGACGCCGGGATCCATTCGCATGTCGAGCGGTGCCGGACGGCCGAGCGAAAAGCCGCGTTCGGCGTCGTCAAGTTGCATCGAAGAAACTCCCAGATCGAAGAGAACGCCGTCGACTGATTCGATCGCGCATCGGTCGAGGACGCTGGTGATGGAGCGAAAGTTGGAATGAACGAAGCGCAGACGCGGATCGCCGATCGCAGCCGCTCGCGGCGCCGCATCGGGATCCGTATCGATTGCGATCAGGCGGCCCGTGCCGAGGCAGCTCAAGATGGATCGCGCATGGCCGCCGGCGCCGAACGTCGCGTCCACATACGTACCGCCGGAACGCACCGCAAGGTACTGCAGCACAGGCTCTGCGAGGACGGGAACGTGAGTCACTCGTGCACCACATCCTAGCCCTACAGTCCGAGCTCTGACAGAAACGCGGGCAGCTCGCCGGTCGGAGGCTCCTGGAACTCGTATCGTTCCTTGGCCCAGATTTCGATCCGGGTCAAGAGGCCGACGGAGACGACATTGCGCTCGATCCCCGCATACGCGCGAAGACGCGCGGGAACGACGACGCGCCCCTGCGCGTCACAATCACTCTCTTCGGAATGCGCGAACAAGTACCGGACGGAGCGGCGGTAGCGCTCGTCTTTCTCAGGTACTGACTCGAGGCGGCCGCAGAACTCGACCCACGTCGGCATCGGATAGAGTGCGAGGCATGGGTCCGGAGGGGCGATCGTGAGGACGAACGGCGAGCTTAGCCGCTCGCGAAACCGCGCCGGAACGATAAGCCGGCCCTTGTGGTCAAGGGCGTGCTGCTCCGAACCTGCAAAGCGCGGCAGTTCCGCGTGCACATAGTCCTCCGAAAGGCACCACTAAGCACTACTTCACACCACTATACGCCCCAGCTTTCCTTAAGGCAAGGTAAAGCGCAACGTTTTAGCCCGTTTAGCACTCTTTCGCCCCGAGTGCTGAAAAGCGCCGGCCCGAGTGCGGAGCGCTCCGTTTTTCTTTAGGCGAGCATCGGTTCGATATCCGACGATGCCGTCGGGTACGCGAAGAGCGCGTTTTTCAAAACGGAGGCCGGAATCTTCGCTCGAATCGCGAGCGAAAACACGTTGATGAGTTCCTCGGCTTGGGGCCCCAGAACGTGCGCGCCTAAAACGAGACCGCTGGGCTCGTCGACGAGCAGCCGGTAGCGCGAACCTCGAGCGCCGACGCTGCGCGACGAGAACCATTGCGTCGTGTCCGCATCGTGGATCGCAAATCGCAATCCGCGCTCGCGCGCTTGGTCTTCCGTCAGGCCGGTCATTCCGAGCGCGGGAATCGTATACACGATGCTCGCGAGGCCGGAGAAATCGAGCGAGAAACGATTTCCCTCAATCAGGTTGCGTGCCACGAGGTCGCCCTCCGCCGATGCCGTCGGCGTTAACGGCAAGCCGCCGCCATCCGCGCAATCGCCGACCGCGTAAACGCCCGCGTTACTGCAGCTTTGGAAAAACTCGTTCACCGCGACGCCTTTTTTCGTGCGCACGACGCCGCCGGCGTCGAGATCGAGCCGGTCGAGATCGGCAACCCGTCCCGCGGCGTGCACGGCCGCATCGCATTCGATGACGAACTGCTCGCCGGCGCACGCACCGCTCACGCGCATACCGTCGCGCGTCCGTTCTACGCCGCGCACCTCGACGTCGACTCGAACGTCGATTCCCACATCCTCGCTGATCTTCACGACGCGGTCGACGAGGTTCGGATCAAACCCGGTTAGCACGCGCGGCCCGCGCTGCAGGATCGCGCACCTGGCGCCCGCGCGCGCGGCGACGTGCGCGAGTTCGAACGCGATGTAGCCGCCGCCGATGAATGCGATGCGTCGCGGCAACGCATCGAGGTCGAGAAACTCCTCGCTGGTGATGAGGTACTGCTCGCCCGGCAATCCCAACGGCGCGGGATGCGCGCCGGTCGCCAGAACGATTCGGGGCGCTTTGATGGGCTCGTTCGTAATCGCAACCGTGTTTGCATCGACGAATCGCGCCGGGCCGTGGTACGTCGCGACGCCCGCGTCGCGAAGATTGCGCTCGCGCACGGACGGAACCGGCTGCGTAAACGTGCGCTTGAACTGCATGAGCTGCGCCCAATCGATGCGCGTTTCGCCCGCTATTCCCTTACCGTGCATGCGCTGCGACCAATCGATTAATTCGGCGGAATGGACCAAGATTTTCTTCGGATCGCAGCCGCGCAGGGCGCACGTGCCGCCATACGCACGCTCGTCAACGATCGCAACCCGCAACGACGCTTTCGCGCACGCTTCCGCGACGGTCGCGCCCGAGGCTCCCGTTCCCACAACGAGGAGATCGAACTCCGTCACGGTCCGATACCGCAACGCGCAGCCCGCTCAGGGACCGTCAAGGCTTCCTCGGTACGATGTTCCGCACATATCACCAGATAGCGCGTATCTGGTAGGCGTTCGGATTCCTTTTCGCCGCTATCACGCTAACGATGCTCGGAGGGAAGAACCATCGGAAACTTGCGCAGCAACGACGGCCTGCCTGCCAGGCCTCACCCCCGAAGGAGAAGAAAGGCGCCGATGCGATGACCCGGCTCCTCGGATTGGGCGCCCTGTTGGCGCTGCTCTATGGATGCAGCGGCGGCGGCTACTTGCCGTACGCTTCCCACGCGCTCGATCCGACGGCCCTCAACACGCTCGTTTCCGGCGCGTCGCAAGCCAACGGCGTCCCGCCTGCTTTGGTGCGGGCGGTGCTCATGGCGGAATCGGGAGGAAACCCCTCGGCCATCAGCGTCGCGGGCGCGCAGGGATTGATGCAATTGATGCCCGGTACCTCGGCCGGTTGCGGTATCGCCAATGCCTTCGATCCCACCGAGAACGTGCAGTGCGGCACGGGCTACCTTCGGTCGCTGCTCAAACACTATCACAACGACGTGACGCTCGCGGTAGCGGCGTACAATGCGGGACCCGGAGCCGTCGATCGCTATCACGGCGTTCCTCCGTATCCGGAGACGCGCGCCTACGTCGTGCGCGTTCTCAACGCATACCACAGCTACTAAAGGCACTCCCTTGGCGACGCTGACCCACCGGCAGCCGCTTCCTCGCGTCGGTTCGGCCTTCTTGCGCTTGCCGATTCTCGACAGCTATCTGCTGCGGGAGATGCTGGGCCCGTTCTTCTTCGCGTTCGGCGCGTTCTTGCTGTTCTGGGCGTTAAACATCTTTTTTCTAGCGGCCGACTACATCATCAATCAGCACGCGCCGTTCTTTTTGGTGTTACGCTTCGTCATCTTCCGCATTCCTCAAGCCATTCCGATGGCATTTCCGTTCGCCTGTCTGTTCGCCGCGCTGCTCGCGATGGGACGGGTGATGGGCGATAACGAGGTGACGGCGATGCGCACGTCGGGAATCTCGGTGATACGCATCGCGGTCTCGCCGATTGCATTCGGCATCCTGATGTTCCTCATCGCCTACGGGATGAACGAATACGTCGCGCCGGCCTCGGTCGACCTATCCACCCGCACCTTTTATCAGATCATCTATCATACCGACGCGTTGCCGGTCGAACCGCAGTTCTTCCGAAAGGATCCCGATACCGGAAATACTTTCTACGTCGGACAAGTCGCGCCGGACAATAAGACGATGCTCGACGTTCAGATTTTCAAACCGGCGAAGTTCGGGCCATGGAACGAGACGCTGCAAGCCAAAACTGCGTCGGTTCAAGCCAGCACGCTCGTGCTGCACGACGTAGTCGATTCGCGATACAACAC
>DASXGO010000440.1:0-2021 GCA_036489055.1 Candidatus Cybelea sp.
TCAATCTTGCCGCTCGTCGAGCGTTGCGCCGGCCACCATCCCGACGTCGCGGTTTTCTCCGAATATCGCGACACTCCGGCCGGCAAGTTGTTGCGCGAACGAGCGCACCGTATCGGTCTGACGGAGCAAGCCTGGACCGAAGGACATCGCGGCAACGGCGTGCTCGTCGCGGCGCGCACCGCCTTCGAAGGCCTGCGTAACCCGTTCGGTCTGCTCGGCGACGAATACCCCGACGCACTCTTGCTCGCACGGTTTCCGTCGCTCGACCTATTTGGCGCGTATCTTCCGGGCCAAGACCGCAAGCGTCCGCATTTGCGCTGTTTGATCGCCGCTGCGCAGCGCTATAATCAGCGCGATGCCGATGCGATCTGCATCGGCGACTTCAACTCGGGTCGCAACGAGACCGACATCGAGCGCAACGTGCTCTCGAGACGGCTCGCCGACGAGTTCAGCACCGCCGATCTCTACGCCGAACTCGAAGGTCAATGGACCGAAGCGTGGCTCTACAAGCATCCGGGTGAGCTCGACTATTCGTGGGTCCCGTTTCGCTTGGATCGCAACCGCCGCGAAGGCAACGGGTGGCGCATCGATAAAGCGTTCGTTTCGCGCAGCCTGTTACCGAAGGTACGTTCGGCGGAGTACGACCATGGCTTTCGTCGCGAACGCCTCACCGACCACTCCGGACTAATCGTCGAACTCGACGGCGTTTAAGCTTCGTGCGCGGCGAGCTGCAGGTAACGCAGACGAGCGCGTTCGGCCTCGACGTGATCGTACGCTCGCGCGGCTTCGCGAGCCAGCTCTTCCAGGAGCGACACTTCGTCGGGATCGAGCTGCGCACCGTTGGCATGCGCGCCGTACAGTGTGAAGCTCACGAGTTGGTGCCGCACCGTTACCGGGACGGCGAGCGTATAGATCGCGGCGTTTTGCGGATCGAGATGCGAGCGCAGTTCGTCGAGCCAGACGATCTTTTCCTCAGAGAGCAGCATGCGTACGAGAAGATCGTTGGCGCTAAATCCCGGCGGCGCGATCGTCGTTTGGCTTGCCGTCGCGACGCCTTCGAACCGCGTCCCGTCCTCGGATCGCCGATAGAGCGCCGCAGCGGCGAGCTCCATCGCGTCGGTCGGAATCTGCACGAGGCCGTCGACAATCGCGTCTTCATTCGTTGCGTACGGCAACGCCGCGGCCGCCCGGCGCAAATGCCGTTCCGCGAGCCGGCGCGTGCGAAAGAAAAGCGTTTCCACAAAGCTTTCGACCATACGATTGATTCGGTCGAGCAGAAACCCAACCGCGATCGTTGCCAGCAGTTCGAGCCCGATCGCCAGACGTCCGACGGCAACGACGCGCGAAAAGAACCAGTCCAAGATCGACACGAACGCGATGACGCCCAGGGAGATCAGGCCGTAGACGAGCGCGCGGTTCAGCACGAAATTGACGTCGAGAACGCGCAGGCGGAAAACGGCATACGCAATGCAGATCGGCATCAATACGACCGCAAAGCCGATGACTTGTCCGACGGCAAACGGTACTCCGGGCACGAAATACACGGCGTACGCGACGAACGATATCAACGTACCGAGTGCGAGGAAGCCGAATCGCTGGCGGTCGCTCGGCGTTGCGGCCGCAACGTTCTTGGCCAGAATGAGCCCGGCCAGTGCAAAGGCCGCGAGTGGAACGATCGTGGACGGAACGATATCCCACGACGGAACCGATCGCGTTCCGCCGTACGCGCGCCACTCGATCGCATAGACCACAAACGCGATCGCAAGGAACGCCCAAACGAACGGATCCATACGCCGCCGCCATCCTAGCGCGTCTCCGTTCGGGAATCGCAAGACGAAGGGCAGCAGCGGCAGCACGCTCCACGGGCCTAAAACCGTGCTGAGGACGAACGACAAGCCGAGATACGCCGATGGAGAGAGGACGTGCGACCAGTACATAAACGCCGGACTCGTGCCGAAATAGCCGACGGCAAAGACGTAGAACGACCACGACATGATCGACGGCCGCAAAAAGACGAGCAG
>DASXGO010000474.1:0-6755 GCA_036489055.1 Candidatus Cybelea sp.
CTCTTCGACGACGCATAAGACGTTGCGCGGGCCCCGGGGCGGCTTTGTCTTGTGCAAGCAGAATTGGGCTCAGGCGCTCGACAAAAGCGTCTTTCCCGGCATCCAGGGCGGTCCGCTGATGCACACGATCGCGGCGAAAGCGGTCGCGTTTTCGGAGGCGCTGCAACCGGAGTTCGAAACCTATCAGCGCCAAGTGGTGGAGAACGCGCGCGTCATGGCCGACGAGTTCACGCGGGCCGGGCTGCGGCTCGTTGCCGGCGGCACGGACACGCATCTCGTGTTGGTCGACGTCTCGGTGAAAGGGCTCACCGGCAAAGCCGTGGAGGCCTACCTCGACGAGATCGGCATCACGGTCAACAAGAACGCGATTCCATTCGACACGCAGAAGCCGTTCGTCGCGAGCGGCATTCGTATCGGCACGCCGGCGATCACGACGCGAGGCTTCGGCGAGCAAGAGTGCCGCGAGGTCGCGCGCATCATCGTCGACGGCCTTGCCGACATCGAAAGCCGCACGCGGCTCGAAGCCTTGCGCGGGCGCGTTCGCGAGCTGACCTCGCGCTTCGACGTGCCGTAACCGGATCGACGAAGTCCATGCGCCCCGGCTGGGACGAGTATTTCATGCAGATCGCGCATACGGTCGGCACCCGCGCGACCTGTCCGCGCGCTTCGGTCGGCTGCGTGCTGGCGCGCGAGCATCGCATCCTGACGACCGGGTACAACGGCGCGCCGCGGGGCGTCGCGCACTGCACCGAAGTAGGCTGCACGCTCGTCAACGAACATTGCCTGCGTGCAACCCATGCCGAGGCTAACGCGGTGGTTCAGGGCGCGCTTCACGGCGTCAGCCTTGCCCACGCGACCGCGTACTGCACCCACCAGCCGTGCGTCAACTGCTCGAAGCTGCTCATCAGCGCGGGCGTGATCAAGATCGTGTACGACGAGGCCTACCCGGATCCGGTGGCGAGCCAGCTGTTGGCTGAAGCCGGCGTAGCCCTCGCGCAATACGCCACGCTGGAGGGCGCGCGCGGATGAGCCTCCATCAGTTCAGTCCCGGCGTCATCTACGCTGCAGCCTTCGTTCTCGCCGGCCTGGTCAGCGTGCTCGCGACGCCTGCGATCGTTCGGCTGGCGATTCGTTTGCGGATCGTCGACGACGACGAACACGACCGCCGCATGCACGATCTGCCCAAGCCGCGCGTCGGCGGCATCGCCGTCTTCTTAGGCTTTGCGTTTGCACTCTTTGCGATGCTGGGCGTCGCGTTGGGTTCGCCGTTCGGGCTCCGGCCGGCCGAACAGTTCGATGCTATTCACCGTCTGGTGGGACTACTGTTTGGAAGCCTCCTCATTCTTGGCGTCGGCATATGGGACGACGCCATGAAGATGCGGCCGCGCAACAAGCTATTCGCGCAAATCGTCGTCGCATCGATCTCCATGCTTTACGGGTTCGTCATTCCCGGCATGAACAATCCGTTCGATCACAATCCCGGAACGAACTGGATCGATTTTCCGCTGTGGCTCGGCGTGCCGCTCACGCTGTTGTGGTACGTCGGGATGATGAACGCGATCAACTTTCTCGACGGCCTCGACGGCCTGCTTTCAGGCGTCGCGGCGATCTCGAGCCTCTTCTTGTTCGCGATCTCGGTCGTGCACGGCAATCCGGTTGTGGCGCTCGTGGTCGTCGCGCTGGCCGGTTCGGCCCTCGGCTTTCTGCCGTATAACTTCAACCCGGCGCGAATCATCCTCGGCGATGCGGGATCGCTCTTCATCGGCTACGTTTTTGCCACCGTCTCTATCATCGGGGCGAGCAAAACGGCGATCGCGATCAGCATCGTCGTGCCGCTGTTGGTGCTGGCGCTGCCGGTTCTCGACACCGCCGTGGCAATCGTGCGCCGCGCGCGCAGCGGGAAGCGCATCACCGAAGCGGACCGTGGTCATTTCCACCATCAGCTCATCTTTCGTTTCGGTCTGAACGTCCGGCAAGCGGTTCTGCTGCTTTACGCGGTCTGCTTCGTGCTCGGCGCGGTCGCGCTCGCCTTCTCCGGCGAGTTTACACACGTCTTCCGTCACACGACGTAAGCCGGTGCGATGAGCCGACTGCGAATCCTGAGCGTCTTCGGGACGCGCCCGGATACGATCAAAATGGCACCGGTGGTCCATGCACTGGGCCGGCACCCGGAGATCGACGATCTCGTCTGCGTTACGGGGCAGCACCGTCAGATGCTCGACGATCTGCTCGAGCTGTTCGAGATCGAGCCGAACTACGATCTGGACGTAATGACCGAAGATCAGAGCCTCACCGAGGTGACGACGCGCGTGCTGACCGGAATGGAACCGGTGTTACGCGAGGCTCGGCCCGATGCCGTGCTCGTCCACGGCGATACGACGACCAGCACGGCCGCCGCACTCGCGGCCTTCTATCAAGGCATTCCGGTGGGACACGTCGAGGCGGGATTGAGAACTGCGAACCGCTGGCTGCCGTATCCCGAAGAAATGAATCGCCGGCTCACGGGTGCGATTGCATCCTACCACTTCGCGCCGACGGAACTCGCGCGCGAACATCTGCTCCAGGAGAACGCGAACCCTGACGACATCGTCGTGACCGGCAATACCGTGATCGATGCGTTCTTGGAAACCTCGGCGCGTTCCGATTTGCCGGTGCCGCCGCGCTGGGGCGAACTGGTGCCGGGCCGTCCCACGATACTCGTCACGGCGCACCGGCGCGAAAACCATCCGCATATGCGCGAAATTGCCGAAGCGCTTGCCGAAATCGCGCGGCTCGAGACGCGCCCGCAACTCTACTGGCCGGTCCACCCGTCGCCGCACGTTGCTCCCGTCGCGCACGCCGTGCTCGACGGGGTCCCGGGCGTCGTCCTGGTCGAGCCGATCAACTACGTGGAGATGGTCTCGGCCGTCAAAACCTGTGCGTTCGTTTTGACGGACTCGGGCGGTCTTCAAGAGGAAGCGCCGTGCCTCGGCAAACCAGTCCTCGTGATGCGTGAGGAGACCGAGCGCCCCGAGGGCCTCCAAGCGGGCACGCTCGAGCTCGTCGGCCATCGTCGCGAGCAAATCGTCTCCGCGGCGCGGCGGCTCTTGACCGATGCGACAGCGTTCGCCGCGATGGCGCAGGCACGCAATCCCTACGGCGACGGCCACGCGGCCGAACGAGTTGCCGCATGGCTGCTCGCGCGCTTGCGCGGCGGCCCATACCCCAAAGCCTTCGCGGCATGAAGGGCGCCCTGCCGGTCCTGGCCGCAGGCGGCACCTTCGCGGCGACGACTTTAGCGGGGCTATTTGCGGGTGCGTGGCTAGCGGGGCGGATGCGGGCGCCGATCGTGGTCGTTGCGGGCCTCTTCGTGGGACTGGCGCTTGGCGGATATTGCGCCTACCGGCTGCTGCTGCGCTCGATGTAGCGTTGATGCAGGAGGATAAGCGCGGCGGGCGTAGCTACAGCGACGCCGACGCGGCGGCCGATCTCGCTGCTTATTTTGCGCTCAAACGGGTAGTCTCGATCTGGTCTCTGGCGGGCATCGCCGTCGTTGCGCTCTTGGTGGTCCGCTGGCTTCCCTTCCCCGCCTTAGCACTAGCAACCGGCGGGCTCTGCGGGGTTATCAACGCCCAGCTGACCGGGAGCAGCGGCGAATTGCTCTTGAAGAACCGGCGCGTAGGGCTCTTCGTCTTAAGTAGTTTCCTGCGTATCGGCGTCTTCGGTATAGTCCCGGTGGCGTTCGCCGTGCACGGCCCCTGGTGGTCGATGGCGTGGTACTTCGCCGGTTTTTTTCTCCCGTTAGCGCTATTTGCGGTTGGCGCGCTGCGCGCATTCGAGCGAAAGTAGAACGAGAACACCTTCGTGCAAGAAAACCTGGGCGAGCACATCCTCTGGCACGTGCCGGTATTGGGGCCCGTGCATGCCGATACCATCGTGACCACGTGGTTAGTCATGGCGCTCTCGCTGGTATTCTTTGCGTGGGTTGGTGCCAGTTATCGGCATCCCACGCAGACGAAACGCCAAGTCGTGGTCGAGGGGGTCGTCAA
The DNA here is from genome assembly GCA_036489055.1 of Candidatus Cybelea sp. GTDB lineage: Bacteria > Vulcanimicrobiota > Vulcanimicrobiia > Vulcanimicrobiales > Vulcanimicrobiaceae > Cybelea. The sequence goes on from DASXGO010000474.1 coordinate 4,029, forward strand.
CTACGTCGCCGACCTCGCGAGCAGCACGCTCGGCAAGCGCGGCGAGCCCTTCGTGCCGTTCTTCATCGCGCTGTTCGTCTTCATCTTCTTGCTCAATCAGTTCGGAATGCTGCCGTTCAAGGCATTGGGGCTTCCGATCGGCGGTTCCCCGACCGCCGATCTCAATACGACGGTTCCCTTAGCCCTTACGGTCTGGCTGGCGACCTGGTTGTTGTTCCCGAGAACGCACGCAGCGCACTTGATCCAACCCTTTGCGTTCCTTCTGCCCATCAACCTCATCGAAGAGCTTTCGCGACCGCTGACGCTCGCGGCCCGTCTATTCTTCAATATCTTCGTCGGCGAACTGCTCTTCCTGATCGTTGCGTCGATCATTCAATCAGATATCACGATCGGTGCGCTGAATCTCTCGTGGGCGGTAACGATCGCCCCGTTCTTCATTCAGTTTTTCAACTTCTTCGTCGGTACCATCCAAGCGTTCGTTTTCACTCTCCTTGCGATCGTCTACTTCTCGCTGGCGATCGGCGAAAGTCATTAAGAAAGGTTACGTCCTTGAGTCCTGAAGCGTTAGTAGCTGCATTCACCCTGCTGGCGTTCGGCATCATCGTCGCCGGCGTTGCATTCGGCTCGGCCATCGGCGACGGCATCGTCGCGAGCAAAGCGGTCGAGGCGATCGCTCGTCAACCCGAAGCGCGGCCGAATATCATGACCTTTATGTTCCTCGGCGTCGGCGTTCTGGAAGCGTTCCCGATCATCGGGCTCGGCCTGGCGTTCTATATGATCTTCAGTTTGGCACCGCTGGCCGCGCTCATGGCCAAGGTGACGGGCCACTAAACCGCGATGTTCCTCTCGCTCGACGGCACGCTTTTCGTCCAGCTGATCAACTTCGCGATCTTCTTCGCGCTGCTGAACGTCGTGTTTCTGCGTCCCGTCGGGCGTGCGATCGCAAAGCGGCGGGCGTATATCGATAACTTGGTCTCGGAGTACGATCGGTATCAGGAAAAAGCGCGCGGCCTGCGCGAAGAGGCCGCCGCTATTCGGGCCCAAGCTCGCCGGAATGCCGAACACCACGTCGCCGCAGCGCGCGCGGCCGCATCGAACGAAGCTGCCGAAATGTCGAGCGGGTACGCGCAACGGGCGAAAAGCATAACCGAGGACGCGCAGAAGACCGCCCGGACGGAACTTGAAACGGCACGCGCAGGCGAGGGAGAGGCGGTACGCCGGCTCGCAAACGTGATGCTCGACCGGGTGCTTCCCGAGGCAGCGAAATGAACGACGCGCAGTTTTACATTCGCCTCGCGCTTTGGAGCCAGATCGTCTCCTCGGTCGTTTTCATCGGCGTGCTCGTCTTCGTTTGGGTCCGCTGGATCACGCCGGTCGTCTTGGCGGCGCAAGATCGCAGTAATCGCAAGATCGCGGACGCCGAGCGCCATCGCGACGAAGTCAAGGGCGCATTGGAGGCGCTCAGCGCCGAGATCGAAACCGCGCGCCACGATTCCGCGCTGATTGCGGAACGCGCCGCCGGCCGGGCTGCCCACGAACGCGAGCTCCTGCTCAAAGAGACCGCCGACGCCGGCGAACGCGCGTTGGCCGATGCGGGCCGCGAACTCGAGCGCGCTCGCGCAGCGGCGCGAAGCCGCTTGCGCGACGAGATCCTCGCGCGTGCATTAGACCTGGCGCGCGAGGAAGCGACGGCGCGCGTCGGTCCGGAGCTCGATGCCCGGTTCGTCGAAAGCTTTGCGGGAACGTTGGAGCACGCCGCGCGTGGTTAATCAAACGCTGGCGCGGCGTTATGCGCTTGCGATCGCCGCGCTCGCTCGCGAGCAAAATGCGGTCGACCGCGTCTCTGCGGATCTACAAACCGTCTCGGGGATTCTTTCGGAGCCCGGCATCGTTCACGATTTCTTCGTCTCGCCGGTGATCGATCGCCCGGCCAAAGAGCGTACGCTTTCGGAGATCTTCGACGCAAAGCTGCATCCCGTCGCCCTTCACAGCGTACTGCTCCTCGTTCGCAAGCGGCGCGAACCCTTGCTGGCGGCGATCCTTGCCGAATATCTCGCCTTGGAACGAGCGGCTCGGGGCTCCGAGACGCTCACGATCGAGTCGGCGCGCCCGCTCGATCGCACCGAGTACGCGCGCCTGATCGCGCGTCTCGAGGCGGTGTATGGAAAGAAATTCGAGGTAACGGAAGTCGTCGATCCTTCGTTAATCGGCGGTCTTCGGCTCATGATGGGCGATCGCCGCATCGACGACAGCATCTCGGGTCGCCTCAGTGCGCTCGCGCGCGAGCTTTTGCAAACCACATAGCACCACGGAAAGTTGACGAATGATAAACGCGGACGAAATAGCCGGTATTCTCAAGCAGCAGATCGAGCAGTTCAAAACCGGGATACAACAAGACGAAGTCGGAACGGTCATCGCGGTCGGCGCTAACCTCGCGCGCGTCTACGGCCTGCGCGGCGTGCGCTCGTCCGAGCTGGTTGAGTTTGCCAACGGGCTTCAAGGCGTTGCCCTCAATCTCGAAGAGGACAACGTCGGCGTCGTCATCATGGGCCCCGACGTCGAAATCAAGGAAGGCGATACGGTCCGCCGCACCGGACGCATCGCTTCGGTTCCGGTCGGAGATGCGCTGCTTGGGCGCGTCGTAAACCCGCTCGGTCAGCCGATCGACGGAAAGGGCGATATCCAAACAACGCGCTTTCGCACGATTGAGAACATCGCGCCGGGCGT
>DASXGO010000487.1:0-3316 GCA_036489055.1 Candidatus Cybelea sp.
CACCCCCGGCACCGACGTTCTTGCTTCCGTCGAAGAAGCGCATGACGCGGCAGGCACGATCGGTTACCCGCTGCTGCTCAAAGCGACCGCCGGCGGCGGCGGTCGCGGGATGCGCGTCGTCAACGATGCAAGCGAACTGCCGCGGGCGTTCGCGGGTGCCACGGCGGAAGCGGAAGCGAGCTTCAAGGACGGCCGCGTCTACCTCGAGCGCTTGATTCGCGAGCCTCGCCACATCGAGGTGCAAGTGCTCGGCGACGAGTTCGGCAACATCGTGCATCTGGGCGAACGCGATTGTTCCGTGCAGAAGCCGGCGCATCAAAAGATCGTCGAAGAGACGCCGGCCCCAAATCTCTCGGCACGAGTGCGAACCGCCCTGCACGATAAGGCGCTGCAGGCGTCGCGTTACGTTGGGTATACCAATGCCGGCACGCTCGAGTTTCTCGTCGCCGGCGATGACGCATACTTCATGGAGATGAACACGCGAATTCAAGTGGAGCATCCGGTGACGGAGATGGTCTACAATATCGATCTGGTCAAGGAACAGATTCGGATCGCCGCCGGGGAGCCGCTCGGCTACGCTCAGCCCGACTTGGTTTCGCGAGGCCACGCAATCGAATGCCGCATCAACGCCGAAGATCCGCGCAACAACTTTGCGCCGGCCGCGGGCAGCGTCTCGAAGCTCGTCTTCCCGGGCGGTCCCGGCATTCGCGTTGACACGCACCTCTACGCAGGGGCGACGATTCCGCCGTACTACGACTCGATGATCGCCAAAGTGGTCGCGTTCGGCGATACGCGCGAGGTCGCAATCGCTCGCATGGAACGGGCATTGCGTGAAACGCTCGTAGAAGGCGTAAGTACCACGATCGAGATATGCCTCGAGATTCTCGCAAGCTCCGCGTTCCGCGCCGGGCGATACGACGTCGAGTTGATTCCGACGCGAATCCTCACCAATGGCGCGGTGCGCGCCCGGTGACGTCGCGCCGCCTCGCACGCGAACAAGCGCTGCAGGCTCTCTATTCCGTTGCGGTCGGGGCCCGCGAGCCTGCCGAAGCCGTCCGCGACGTCGTCGGAGAGAACGCGGACAACGACCAACGCGCGTTCGTCGAGGAACTCGCGCTGGGAACGCTCGAATACGCCGGTGAGGCCGACCGTATCGTGAGTCCGCTCTTGCAGGGCTGGACGATCGAGCGCTTGCCGACGATCGATCGGCTACTGATAGAAATGGCAACATTCGAATTGCACTGCCGTCCCGATACTCCCAAAGCGGTCGCGATCAATGAAGCGGTCGCTCTGGCGAAGCGGTTTTCGACCGAGGATTCGGGACGGTTCGTCAACGGCGTCCTGAGCGCGGTAGCAAATGCCAAAGCGTAGGTACCGCCGGCGCGGCGGCGGGTTCTGGCGCGGCCTTTTGGTCGCGCTGCTGTTGGTGGTGCTCTTCTCGATCGGCGCGATCGCCGGCATGATCACCGCCTACGCGCGCAATCTTCCGGATATTTCGCGTATGGCCGACTATCAGCCCGCGAGCTCGACACGAATCTTTGCGCGCGACGGCGCGCTTCTTGCCTCGGTTTATAAAGAGAATCGGGTCTGGGTTCCGCTCACGCGAATTCCGCCGATCGTTCGTGACGCCTTCGTCGCGAACGAAGACCACAACTTCTACCGGCATCACGGCGTCGATTTCGGTGGTATCATTCGCGCCGGCTTTGCCGATCTTACGCACCAGGAGTTTCAAGGCGCCTCTACGATTACGCAGCAGCTTGCGCGACGGCTCTTCCTTACGAATCAAGTGTCGCTTTCGCGCAAGGTTCAGGAGGCACTGCTCGCAATCGAGATCGAGCGGTATTATACGAAGGACGAAATCCTCGAGCGTTACCTGAACATCATCTACCTCGGGTCGGGCGCCTACGGCGTCGACGCTGCGGCGCATACGTACTTCGGCCGGAGCGTCGATAAGCTGACGGTAGGCGAGGCGGCAATGCTGGCCGGTATCGTGGCTGCGCCTTCGGATTATTCGCCGTTTTCCAACTTGGAGCTGGCGCGCGACCGCCAACGCCACGTCCTCGATCGCATGGCCGAAAGCGGTTACATTACGACGGAGCAGGCCGATGCGGCGTACGACGAACCGCTCGGCCTCATTCCCGAACGTACGCCGGGCCTTCAGGGCTACCGTTATCCGTACTTCACCACGTACGCAATCGCGCAGCTCGAGAACCTCTTCGGCAAGACGACGGTTGAGGAAGGCGGACTGCAGGTCTACACGACGCTCGACGCTGGTTTGCAGCAAATAGCTCAAGATTCGGTGACGTGGGGCGTGAAGCAGGCGATTTCCGAGGGAATCGGCGCACACGAGGCCGCGCTGGTGGCGCTGCGTCCATCGACCGGAGAGATCTTGGCGATGGTCGGCGGCGTCGGGTTCACGCTGAACAATCAATTCAATCGCGCCTGGCAAGCGCATCGTCAGCCCGGATCGTCGTTTAAGATCTACGACTACACCGCCGCCATCGACGAAGGCATCCCCGCGTCATCGATCATCGACGATTCGCCGGTGAGTTATCCGATGGGCAACGGCACGTCTTGGTCGCCGATGGACGACGATAACAGCTACATGGGCGCCATCAGCTTGCGTGAGGCGCTGACGATGTCGCGCAACATCGTTGCCGTCAAGCTCGCCGAGCGCGTCGGACTCGATCGAGTGATCGATTACGCGCGTCGCATGGGCGTGACGTCGCCGCTGGAAGCGAACCTTTCGCTCGCGCTCGGTTCGTCGGGCGTTACCGTGCTCGATCAGGCAACCGGCTATGCGACCCTCGCGGATCAAGGTCTTCACATCGACCCGACGCCGTTTCGCATCGTCAAGGACTCGATCGGGAGTACCGTGCTCGACGACCGGTTTCCGCAGGCGACCGACGTCGTGAGTGCCGGCGCGGCATACATCATGACGTCGATCTTTGAAGACGTGATCAATCACGGCACCGGCTATCCCAACGCCGTGATTGGACGGCCGGCCGCCGGCAAGACCGGGACGACGTCGAGTTTTCGCGACGCCTGGTTCGTCGGTTACACGCCGGATCTCGTCGCTGCAGTCTGGCTCGGCAACGACGATTATACGCCGATGGTCGAATCGTACGGCGGCAACGTACCGGCGCGCATTTGGGCGCGCTTCATGAAGGCCGCGCTGGCCGGTACGCCGCCGCACGAATTTCCGTATCCGGCCGAAGAAATCGCGAAAGTGGCCGGATGCGGCCGCGGCGGTTACGAGTATTATCTCAAGGGCACCGAGCCGCAAACAGGCTGCGGCGGCTCGATCGAGGCGTAC
>DASXGO010000493.1:0-3730 GCA_036489055.1 Candidatus Cybelea sp.
GCAGGCGGCGAAGGATGGCGGGCACGACGTTAAGGTCGGCTTTACTCCGGGCCGCACCGATGCAACGCAAGCGAATACCGACGAACACTCCTTCGCCGTGCTCGAACCCCACGCCGACGGCTTCCGTAACCACCTTGGCACGAACCATTTTCGTTCGCCTCAGCAGCGGCTCGTCGATCGCGCGCAGTTGCTTACGCTGACGGCGCCCCAAATGACGGCGCTCGTCGGTGGCCTTCGGGTTCTCGGCGCTAACTCAGAAGGCTCAAAACACGGCGTCTTCACGAAGCGGCCGGGAACCCTGACGAACGACTTCTTCGTCAACCTGCTCGACAACACGACCAAGTGGCAGCCCGCCGGCAACGAATATATCTATGAGGGCCGCGACCGGCGCGGCGGCGAACTGCGGTGGACCGCTACCAACTGCGACCTGATCTTTGGCTCGAACTCGCAGCTGCGCGCGATCGCCGAAGTGTACGCAACTGAGCCGTACCACTTCGTGCGCGACTTCACCGCCGCATGGGAGAAAGTCATGAACCTCGATCGATTCGATTTGCTCGTGACCGCGTAACGTCTTGGGCCGCGCCATGAATCGTTTCGCACCCTTACTCGCGTGCGCCGTTTTAGCGTCGGCGTGCGCGAGGCTTTCACAGTCGCCGCTTCCGAGTACGCTCTCGAACGGCGCAATGCCGATGCGCCCTGCGAGCGGTGCATGGCTCTGCGGTGCGACGCCGTCACTTCGGGCTCGCACGAACACGATCGAGCCGCTTGCCGCCTACGGCTACAAAAACATCTACCGATTCAAAGCGACTCCCGACGGCGGATCGCCGTACGGCGCACTGCTGGCGTTTAACGGAAAGCTTTACGGAACGACCTACGCGGGCGGAAAGAACGGCTTCGGTGCAGTCTTTGAAACCAGCCCTGCGGGAGAAGAACACGTACTCTACAGCTTCAAATCCGGCTCGGACGGCGCGTATCCGTGCGCGGGCCTCATCACCGTTGGCGGCAAGCTCTACGGCACCGCGGCCCAAGGCGGAGCGAACGGCTGGGGCACGATCTATCAAGTGAGCACGTCGGGCCAAGAGCGAACGATCTACGCGTTCAAGGCGCAGCCCGACGGCGCGGCACCCTACGGCGCGCTGCTCGAACTCAACGGCAAGCTGTACGGAACGACGGTTGAAGGCGGCAAGTACGGTTACGGCGCCGTTTTCGAAAGCACGACGTCGGGCTCGGCGCACGTCATCTATAGCTTTCGCGGCGCCGACGGCGCGTATCCGTATTGCACGCTGATCGCGGTCAAGGGAGCGCTCTACGGCACGACGATGCAAGGCGGCGCAAAGAATTGGGGCACCGCCTTCAAACTCAGCACGTCGGGTACGGAGCACGTTCTCTATAGCTTCAAAGCGCAGCCGGACGCTGCGTTTCCGTTCGCCGGTCTTACCGCAATCGGGACCAAGTTGTACGGCACGGCAAAGGAGGGTGGCACGGCCGGTTACGGCACCGTCTTCTACGTCACGACCGGCGGTCAAGAGCACGTCGTCCATTCATTCAAAAGCGGATCGGACGGCGCATATCCGTACGCGGGTCTGCGGACGCTTAAAGGCACGCTGTATGGAACCACCTACCAAGGCGGAACGCCGAACTGGGGAACGGTCTTTAAGGTTGCGGCGGGCAAGGAGATGGTGATTCACGCGTTTCAAGCGCAAGACAACGGCGCTACCGATGGCGCGTATCCCTTCGGCGCGCTGACCGTGCTCGGCGGCAAGCTCTATGGAACCGCCGAAGGCGGCGGCATCAACAGCGGCTGGGGAACGATCTACGCGTTTACGCCCTAAGCGTCAGCGTTTACCGAAGTAACTCGTGACGTCGAAGTAAAAATCGCGCTCGTTTTTCGTTGGCGGGCAGACGACATGAAGATCGTCGTACGCGCGGCCACCGTCCTGCAGCAGCGACTGGCGTTGCAACTGCCACTGTGCGGTCTGCGTGCACGGATGAAAAGCGAGATAGCGATACTCCCACGCGACGCCGTCCGATTCGTTCGGCTGCAAATCTACAATCGCCGATGCAACCGCGTCGCCGCTCGCCGCGGTTAGCGGCGCCAAGACCGGTTTGTCTTTTGGCGCCGGTGCGGCCCACTGAAAACGCCGTACGCGGTTTGCTTCAAACGAATACTCCGCGCCGATGGTTGAGGAAACCGCCGCAACGAGGAACGGATTCCCGCCTTCGTCGGTGTCGCCGCGAAAATTCGGATGGCCAGCGCGAACCTGAGCGATCGTTTCCCCGAGGCGAACGCCGAGCGGATCGGCGGGCACCGTTTGAATCACGGCCGACGGTGCCGCGTCGGTGAATGCGTCGAAGCTGACGACGTAGCCGCGCTCCTCGACGACGATCACGTACGTCGAGTTCGAGCCGGCAAGCCAATATCGCGCGACATGGCGATTGCCGTTGTCGAAAGCGAGCACGCGCAACGGATCGCCCAACGTCGCGCGAAGATTCATGGCCGGCTCGCCGAGCGCGATGCCGTGCCAGGCGACCAGCGTTAGCGCCGCGAGAACTACTCTTCGACCTCCTGGAGCCGGCCCGTCAAGAGCTGATAGACCATTACGAAGTCGCCGCAGCACGACAGCGCCGGATGCTCGAGCGTCTTGGGCTGATTCCTTTCAAAGACCCAGTGTGAAACGAACGCCGGCAGGTACCCCAACGCAAGTCCGCCCAGAAGCCAGCTGGGACGGCGCAGCGCGATCCCGCTCAAACCGACGGCTAAGCCGCTGAGAAGACCGGCTGCGTGAACCAGTTTCGTCCGGCGGTCCCGATGCGCGGCGAGATATTCGGGATAGAACTCTTCGAACGTCATGGTAGAGCGATGATAACCGCTATCCGCCGTTGATGTCGAGGAAGAGCTCCGTCGCGAGTGCGACCAGGAAACCCGCGCACATCGTCGCGGTGACCGCGCCGGTGAGCCCGGTGCGGCGCAGCACGCTCCAGAGCTCGCCGATTACGAAGACGAGCGCGCCCACGGCGATTGCGAGGAAGAAGACCGCGAGCGTCGGCGAGTAAAAGGTGTAGCCGAGGATCGTTCCGATGAACGTCGGACCGCCGGCGATAAGACCCGCAAGTCCGATCTGTGCCCAGGTTGGAACGACGCGTCCGACCAGCGGCGCGGCGACGCCGAACCCCTCCGTCGCGTTATGCAGCCCGAAGCCGACGATGAGCGCTAGAGCGACCGCCGTCGCCCCGGATGCCGCCGACGCGCCGATTGCCAGACCCTCGCCGAAGTTATGCGCGCCGATTCCGACGGCAATCAAGGCCGCCAGCACGATCGGGTTTTCGGCGTGCATCGCCGCATGGCGCGTGAAATGCGTTGCGGCGCTGCCGAGTCCGACCAATCCGATCATCAACCCGATGACGAACACTGCAATCGTTGCGATTGGAAAGCCGGCCGCTCCGGCGTGCCAGGCGCTTAGTCCGCGCGAGATGGGAGCGATCGCGTTCTGCGCGATCTCGACGACGAGATAGAGCAGAATGCCGATCGCGAGTGCGTTGAGCAGCGCGATGGCTTGCGGCGTCAAGCGGCGCGCGCGAGCGATCGGCAAGCCCAGGAAGATCGTGAACCCCGCAATCGCGCCGAGTAATACCGTCGCTCCGAAGCTCAGCGCGTGCGTCGTGGCTCCCGCGATCGGTATCATCGCGCGATACATCGAGGCAAGCGTGTTCGGCGTGCCTGCATAGTGGA
>DASXGO010000009.1:0-3379 GCA_036489055.1 Candidatus Cybelea sp.
TCTGCGACGGCGACGCGTTAGCGGCGGTCGACCGCCGGTTCAACGTAAGTCTCTACGCCTTAACGTCGGGCGGCACGTTTGCTGGCGTAACCGCCGGACCCGACGGCAACATGTGGGGTGCCGAGTCGCAGTACGGCCACATCGTTCGCGTCACGACGAGCGGCGCAATGACGGAGTACTCTCCGCCGTACGGCATGCTTCCAACGGCAATTGCCGCTGGGCCGGACGGCAACATTTGGTTCCCGGGATTCCAGCGAAAGACGGCCGTAACGAAGATCGGCGTGTTGCAACCGTAGGCCAGCGATCGTCGCGCTGAGCTTCGAAATGGCAATTCCTTACGAATCGCAATAACGCAGCGCCCAGGACGACTCAGCCGACACGCGAATAGCGCACAGCTAAGGAGGGCGCACATGCGTTTCTACAGCCGTGGTTTTCTCATTTTGTCCTTGGCATTAGGGCTTGCTGCTTGCGGGGGAGCCGCGCAAGATCCGACACCCGCCATCGGCGCAGCTGAGAGCGGCACACAGCCGTCAATCGATGCGATCCTTGAGTCGGCCCCTGCGGTCTCCGGCGGCCACGAAGTTTTCCGAAAGATGCGGGCTCGTCCCGATGCCGGCGCGCCGGCGTTGTTGATGAACTTCGTCGCCAACGGTCCCGCGCAAGGCGGCGTTCCGTGCTTCGACTGCGTCAACGGGGCCTCCACGGGCGACAACGTCGGCTTGACTGGCCCGTCCAACTACGTGCTGAGCGGCGATTATTGGCAGTACGCGATCTCGTTCACCGACGTCACCTATAAGGGCAAGTGCAAGGTCTCGTGGGCAATAACGTCCGAAAAAAAGACCATCGACAGTTTCTCGGCCTCGTTTAATATTACAACAGCCGGCGGCTTCGTCGTGTACGCCCTCAACCGCGCCCGGCCCAAGTATTCGGGCCCGGCAACGCTGACCGGGAAATACGTCTGCGGCAAGTACTCCGACTCGACGAAGGCGCCACTGTACTTTCAGTAGCCCCGAAGTTCGGTTTAACGGTCGCCCTTCGCCCTGCGTAGTCGAAGGGTCAGGGTGACAAGGCGAAGATCGCTTTGTGGCCGGCTAAAATGCGCGCTTGCGTTGCGAAATCGACGCTCGTCGACCAGTTGCCGCGTTCAAACGTTCCGCCGAGCACGATGCCGTCGCTGCGTGGAAACATATAGAGCTGGCCTGTCAGATAGGTATAGTTCACCGCCGGCTGCGGCTCCAGAATCGTCAGCTGGCCGCGAATCGGCTCCAGCTCGGTGTCGTTGAAAAGCGCACGTGATCCGAGACCGGTGCAGTTGAAAACGACCGGCTCACGCAGCGCCGCGATTTGCGACCTGCTTTGGAACTTGCGCACGACGATGCGGCCACCTTGTAAGAGAAAATCGCGCTCGACTGCCGGCAGAAACGTGTTCGGCTCCATTAACATCGTGTCGAAGCGCCGAATCTCTTTGAATCCGACGAACGGCACGGTGGCCGGGTCGATCGTTTCGACATCAGCGTAGAGATCCACGATTCCGACGCGCGTCGCGTAGTCGATCTCCGGCACGGTCGCTTGTCCCTCGCCTTTGAGCGCGTAGTTCTCGAGCCAGCGAACGCCGTAGGTTGGCCCAACCATAAGCTGAACCGCGCGGTCCGAGATATGCGCAGCTTTGCGAAACGTATCGAGAAACGCCGGCGTCACGGCGTCTTCATTGAAGACGGTCGTCGGCGTCCACTGTGCACCGGCAACGTTCGAGGTCGTTGTGGGCGGAAGATCGGAAGCATAGATCGTCACGTTCCAGCCGCGGTTCTGCAAGGTGCGCGCCGTCGTCAACCCGATCACGCCGCATCCGAGCACCGCGGCGTGCGACGGCGAGCGATCGGCAACGAGATCAGCGGCCAGCGTCGCGCAGCCCCATGAGAGGCTGAAGCCTCCACCGCCGTGACCATAGTTGTGAACCAGCACTTTCGCGCCGAGCGGTTCCGCGCGTAAAACAAAGCCCGCCGCGCGAAACGGCCGCAGCCCGACGACCGTGCGGATGACGTGCCCGGCGTCGACTACTACGGGCACGACTGAGGCCGAGTTCGAAGCCGCCGCGAGTGCGCGAGATGCGTGCACCGACGCAAGGGCGGTGGCACCGAGCGACGATCTGATAAACGCGAGTCTGGAGAAGCGCACAACGGGCTAAGATCTGTTCAAATCGTAGCCGCAGCTACGTCAGTTTTTGAATGAAGGTGATTGCGCTGACGCTCAGCGCCGTTACGCCGTTAATGGCGAACGGGTAATTGTTGGCACTCGCGGCATCGAGCGGCTTGAGCGTGACGGTATCTTGGCTTCCGGCGATCGGCTCCAACGTACCGACGAACTCTTTGTCGGCGGCGGCCAGCACCCGTTGCCCAAACAACGCCTTTAATCCAGCAATGTCCATGCGCGTCCCTTCGCCGGCCACAGCCCGCGTCATTCCGATCAAATCGCGCACGGGGTCTTTAATGAACGGCCGAAACGCGTCGGTGGTCGCCCGGCGGCGAGCCGGTAACGCGCTTAAAGATGCGCGTCATGTGGCTTTGGTCGGTAAATCCGGCGTCGGCCGCGATTTCCGCGAGGGATTCGTCCGAATCGGCGAGCCGCCGCGCGACGTACTGTACGCGTGCGCCGATGACCGCGTCGGAAATCGTGTGGCCGCGAAAGCGCCGAAAGGCGCGACAGAGATGCGTTGGATGCACGCCGATGTTTGCCGCCAGCCGTTTCAGATCGAGCGGCTGACGGAATTCTTCACGGATGGCCGCATCGGCTTGTGCAATCCAGGTTGGCTCGTGGTGGTCCTCGGTCGGGCGCGCGGCCACGTGGGCGCATAGCTCGTAGGTCAGCGCTTCCACCGCCGGCTCTGGGTCGGTGCGCGCAAGAAACTCGCGGTAAAGCCGCAGCACGAGCCACACCGGATCGCCGCCGGCTAATTCGAAGACGTGCGCCCGCGCGCCGCCGAGCTCGCGGATGACCGCTTCCCAACGCGGCAGCAGATCGACGGCGAAAAACCGGCACGGCCCAAGCATCCGGTCCTCGTGCGGCGTATGGGCCGCATGAAAGACGAGCGTGTACGGTTCGTAACGCAGATCGAAACCGGCGCCGCGTTCTTCGTATGCGCCCTCGAGCAGCAGACTAAAATACGAGGCAGCGTGTTCGTGCTCGCTGACGGACTTCGGTGCCGTGTGCCGCACCTCGGTAAGCAACACGTCCGCGATTTCCCAGGTGCTGGTCTCGCCGGTGTAATAGCCGGCGGGGAAGCTACGCACCAATAAAGCGCTGCGGTTCCGCGGCGAAGACCCGTTCGTGGTCAAGGCTGCAGAAGTGATACTGCTTGCCTCCATACGACAGCACTAGCGAG
>DASXGO010000011.1:0-2625 GCA_036489055.1 Candidatus Cybelea sp.
CGCTGGGAGCGGACGCAGCTCGCGTACGATTTGCTCGCGAACGGCCGGGCGGAGCGACACGCGCGCGATGCCCGCGGCGCAGTCGAAGATGCATATGCGCTCGGCGAGGACGACGAGTTCGTGCGGCCGGTGACCGTCGCCGGCACGCGTCCGATCGAGGACGGCGACGCGTTCATCTTTTTCAACTTTCGACCCGATCGCGCGCGCCAGCTTACGACGGCGTTCAACGCAGGCACGACGATCTACTTCGACGACGGCTTCGGCGTGTTCGCCTCGAAACCGTATCGCGATCCGCTCTTCGCCACGATGACGAAGTACGACGAAAGCTATACCAATCCGGTACTCTTCGGGCCCCGGCCGCAGTACGACACGTTCGGCGAAATTCTTGCGCGTGAAGGCCTGAGTCAACTGCGGCTCGCCGAGACCGAAAAGTACGCGCACGTCACCTATTTTTTTAACGGCGGGCGAGAAGATCAGTTCGAGGGCGAAGAGCGCACGCTGATTCCCTCGGACCGCTCGGTTCCAACGTACGATCTGGAGCCTGCGATGCGTGCCCGCGAAATCACTCACGCCGCGATTGCAGCGATCGCGAGCCGCAAGTTCGATGCAATCGTGATGAACTATGCCAATGCCGACATGGTCGGCCATACCGGCAAATGGCAACCGACCGTGGTCGCTGTGGAGATACTCGACGAGTGCCTCGGAACGCTGAGCGACGCCGCGCTCGAAAGCGGCGCGCTCTTAGCGATCACTGCCGACCACGGAAATGCCGAAGCGAAGCTCGACGCCGACGGCAATCCACTGACCGCGCACACGACGAATCTCGTCCCGTTCCTGCTCGTCGCGAACGAATTACGCGGCCATCTCGCCGATGGAGGAAAGTTGGGCGACGTCGCACCGACGCTGCTCACGCTCATGGGATTGCCGATACCCGAGCGCATGACCGGCAGGAACTTGTTCACGCCGCAATAGCGCTAGAAAATTCAGGGGAGTCACAGGCTCCTCTACGCGTTTTATAAGGCTGGCATGCGAGAGTCTTTTGGTAACGCGAGAGGAGATTCGTCCAATGCAACGCCATTTCAGTGACGCCCACGACGTACTACTCGTAACGCGAGCCCTGATCTATTTCGTTCTCGCGGGCACCGCCACGGTCGCGATCGCAGTGCTCGCACACCTCTTACCCATCAATGGCTAGGGAGCGATCGCCGCCGCCGCGGGTTCCTCAACGGCGGCCCATGTCGAATGGCCGCGCGGCAGACGTCCCGGCGCAAACCGTCCTCCCAGCTCGCGAACGTCCCGAGCATAGAGGCGAGCATCGGCGAAATGCCGCTCGCGATAGGCAATCTTCGCAAGCCACGCGGGCGACGCAACCGATACCGGCGCGAGCTGCGACGCCAGCGTCAACTCGATCCGCGCAGCGTCGATTCTTCCCTGCGAGGCCAATGCGAGGCCGTACCACTCATGTGCCGGTGCGTACCATGGATCTTCGTCGAGCGAACGCCGCAGCTCGATCGTCGCACTGTGGAGCTTCTTTTGATGCAGCAAGAGAAAGCCGAGCGTGGCGTGAGCCGGCGCCGAGCCGGGATCGACGATCAGCGCTTGGCGTGCGAACGCCGCGGCCCGGGCAAAATAGATTGCGGGCCGGTGCGAACCATAGCAGTAATCACCCATGGTTGCGTACGCGTCGGCCATTCCGGCGTATCCGAGCTCGCTTTGCGGATCCAGCCGGAGAATCTCGCCGAAATATTTCAGGCTCTCGAGCACGGCGCTGGCCGTTCGAAGGTTCCAATAGTGACGGCCAAGTGCGTAGAGTCGCTCGATCTGTACCGTACTTGGACGCGTATCGACGGGGCGCGAGCGCAGATCGGTCAAGATCTGATTGACGCAGAGGAAGGCGACGATCGCCGCGGCTGCGGGCGCGAAAACGAGGAGTAAACGTCGAGCGGTCAACCGCGATTGCGGCGACGCGTCGAGTGCGCGGGCCGGCAGCTTCAGCCGATATCCGACTCCCGGCAGCGTTTCGATCGCATCGTCGGCGCCGTGCTCGCGGAAGAGCCTGCGAAGCACGTAGACGTTCTGCGCGAGGTTGGCTTCGTCGGCCGAGCCGTCCGGCCAAATCCGCGCGAGTAAAGCTTCCTTCGTCGGCACGCACGCGCGGGACTCGACAAGCGCCGCCAACGTATCGACGACCTTCGGACCCGCGGCTACTTGCTTTCTGCCACAGGCGAGGACCAGCCGCGCGCCGCGCACTTCAAACGGTCCAATACGATAGCGTCTCATTCCGGTAGCATCAAAAGATTTTGATAGCGGTTTTCAAGACGGCAGCCGATCCGCCTCGTTACGATCTCCAAATGACGAATCGGATCGGACTCGCGGCGGTCTTAGCTGCCGCGGTCGTATTGGTTTTCAGGGACCCGTCCGGCGCAACCACGGCGCGCCAAGCCATTCTGTCGCGCACGTATCTGATCGGGAACTGGAGCTGCTCGTTCACCGTCGGCGATGAGGGCGGCTCTTATCGCACGACGTGGTCACAGACCCTTGATGGTCTATGGCTCAAACAGAGGATCGATCAGCCCGCCCAACCACACGCTGGGGCGTTTACGGCCGAGTATCTTGTCGGTTACG
>DASXGO010000086.1:0-12981 GCA_036489055.1 Candidatus Cybelea sp.
GTCGCGTTGGCACTGCCGCTAAAACACGGGTCGCTGGTTCTGGCAGCGTTCTGCATCGGAGGCGCGGGCGCGTGGATTTGGGCCGCGTATCACGCGCGTTTCGGCAGCCCCGCTGGCCGCTTATCCGGCGATATGGTATAATGCCCGCAGTTTCTTTTTTTCCGCCGATTATTAGTCGGGGGCTAATGTTTCGTACTGACTTCCTGGTCGCGATAACCGCAGCCACATTTGCCGGTCTGTCGCCGCGCGCCGTCCGAGCAGCAACGCCCGATGGCACGGAGCGCGTGTTGTGGCTGCGCCGCTCCGGCTATGGCGACGAGGTCAGAGCGCCCTTCTGCGTCGACGGACGCACGCTCTACGACCCCGGCTACAAAGAGATCTGCTGGCTCATGCGCGACCGGGAGATCCCCGCGGCCGAAGGCTACGTGAAGATCGACGTGGTCGAGATCGAAGTGCTTTGGGAAGTCCAGCAAGTGTTGGGGCTCATGGGTGTTCGTCAGCCATTGATCGTCACGAGCGGTTATCGTTCGCCCGAGACCAATGCGGCCACCGAAGGCGCGGCGCGCAATAGCATGCACATTTACGGCAAAGCCGCCGACATGTACGTGCCCGGGGTCTCGACGCGCCAGCTCTTCGACATTTGCTGGTCGCGGGAGCGGTCCGGCGGCATGGGTTATTATGACAGTCACGTCCACCTGGACTCGGGAACGCGTCGCTGGTGGGTCGGAGAGCTCGCGGTTCCCGAGCTCGGAGGAGCCTCATGAAAAGTTTCCCTGGAGAGCACCGGCCTCGCGTTACTTTGACGGCTGACGGGGGTAGGATGGGCCATGGAGCAAATCCGACCGGCTCGCAATCGAGTCGTCCATCGGTCGATGTTCGGACTCGTGACCTACTGCGCGCTGAATTTCGCCGTGCTCGCCGCCGAAGCGCGCTGGCACGTGCTCACGAAGTTGACCCTCTACGACGTCGCGCAGATCAAAACGCTCCTGCCGATGATCGCCAGGCTCTTGCACCACTCGTAAGCGCGGGTGCGCCCGCATGAGAGAGCTCGGGCGGGTCGTCAGCGTCGCCGGTTCGCGCATGATCGTCGACCTCGACGCTAAAGGCGTCGACGTCACGGCGCTGCGTGTCGGATCGATCGTCAAAGTCCACAGCAACAACGGCCACCAGGTCCTTGGGAGCATCTCCGAAGTCAAGATCGGCGAGAACGGTCATGCGGCGCACTTTATGGTCGCGGACTTACTCGGCGAGCTGCATACCGACAACGGAGAGCTGACCTTTAGCCGGGGCGTCTCCTCCCATCCGGTCCCCGGCCAGCTCACGACCGATGCCGAGGAAGGCGACCTTCGCGCCATCTATGGCGAGCCCGGTGGGGACAACGTGCAGGTTGGAACGCTCTACCACGATCCGTCGCGTCCCGCGTTCGTGATGACCGACAAACTGCTTGGCAAGCACTTCGCCGTCCTAGGCTCGACCGGCTCGGGCAAATCGTGCTCGGTCACCGTGATCCTGTCGGCGATTCTGGCGAAGCATCCGCAGGCGCACGTCATTTTGCTGGATCCGCATAACGAGTACAGCCAGGCGTTCGGGCCGGTCGCCAATATCATCAACGTCGAGAACCTTCAGCTGCCGCTCTGGCTGCTCGACTTTGCCGAAGCTCAGCGGCTGCTGATTCGGAGCGGTACCGCCAGCGAGCAGCAATCACAAGCCCTGATTCTCAAAGACGCGATGATGGCCGCGCGGATGCATTTTAACTCTG
This sequence comes from Candidatus Cybelea sp., assembly GCA_036489055.1. Taxonomy (GTDB): domain Bacteria; phylum Vulcanimicrobiota; class Vulcanimicrobiia; order Vulcanimicrobiales; family Vulcanimicrobiaceae; genus Cybelea. The sequence continues at coordinate 1,760 of DASXGO010000086.1, forward strand.
AGGAACCGCATGCGTCGAGCATCACGGTCGATACGCCCGTTCCCTACCGCGCGTACGAGCTGTTGCATTCGATCAACGAACAGATGGGCCGCCTCGCCAAGCCCGACACGGCGCTGCCCTATCTGCGCTTGCGCGAGCGGCTGACGTCGCTGCTCAACGATCCGCGCTTTCGTTTCTTCTTTTCAGCCGAGGAGGATATCCTCGAGCAGATCATCGGCCAGCTCTTACGCGTACCGGTCAACGGCAAACCGCTGACGATCGTCGATCTTTCGGGCGTACCGTCGGAAGTGACCGACGTGATCGTCTCCACGCTCAGCCGCGTGATCTTTAACTTCGGCGTTTGGGCCGAGCGCGACAAAACGCCACCGCTCTTGCTCGTCTGCGAAGAGGCGCAGCGCTACGTACCGGCCGACGAAAGCCTCGGCTTCGAAGAGACGGTACGCGTGATCACGCAGATCGCGAAGGAAGGCCGCAAATACGGCATGTCGCTCGCCCTGATCACGCAGCGGCCGACGGAGCTTTCGTTATCGGTGCTTTCACAGTGCGGAACCGTCTTCGCGTTGCGTCTCGGGAGCGAAGCCGATCAGGACTTCATCTCGCGCACGCTGCCGGATGCGGCGCGCGATATGCTCGCAGCCTTACCGAGCCTGCCGGGGCAGCAGGCGATTGTCTCGGGCGAGGGGGTGATCGTGCCGATGCGGATTCGCTTCAGCGATCTGCCGCCCGATCGACGCCCGCGCAGCGAAGGTGCCGCCTTTTCTAAGGCCTGGCAGTCCGAGGGCGTCGATGAGGAATTCGTCAAGAACGGCATTCGACGCTGGCGCGAACGCATTCGGTCGTAGGTTCAGCGTGCGCGGTACGGTGACGGCAGCGTAAACGTGCACTCGAGCAATCAAATCCAATCCCTGGCAATCGTCACGCCCTTCTATCCGCCGCATGTCGGCGGCGTCGAACGCTACTCCCAGGAATTTGCCCGCGCGGCGCTTGCAATGGGTCTTTCGGTTAACATCGTGACAACCGACGCCGTGCGTAAAGCTCAAGAATCGGTCGAAGATGGCGGAATTCGGGTGCTTAGGCTACCGGCATATAATCTGCCGATGATGGGCTCGCATTACCCGATAACTTTGCAGGCCTGGAGCCACGCCTCGGAGATGTTGCGCTGCGATGTCGTAATCGCCCAGACGCGGTTCTTCATGACGACGCTTATGGCGGCCCGAATCGCCGCCGGTAATAAGGCTCGATTCTTCGTAGTCGATCATGGCGCCGGCCCATTGCGCAACTCGCCCAAAGCGCTTGCCTTGGCATCATTATGGTACGAGCGTGCCGTGACCGCGCGTCTCAAGCGCCGCTCCGTTCATTTTCTCGGCGTGTCCCGTGCTTCGGTCGAATGGCTACGGACGTTCGGGATTCGCGACGCTACCGTCTTGCCGAACGGAATCGCGGCGCCCTTAACGATGCCGATGCGCGACGCTGCCGGTTTCGTGAAGCCTGTCGTCTTCTTCGCAGGTCGCCTGCTGCCCGAAAAAGGCATAGCTGAACTCGTTGAGGCTATCGACCTGCTGGGCCGGGAGGGCACCAACGTCGCACTGCGTATCGCCGGCGACGGCCCGATGGCGGGATTCCTTGAAAAGCACATGCGGTCCGCCGGCTTTTTGACCTATTTGGGTCGTCTTCCGCATGACCAGATCACGGCCGAGCTACGGAATGCTTCGATCTTCGTCAATCCGTCGAACCTGCCCGAGGGGTTCCCCACCGTGCTCTTGGAGGCCGGCGCGGCCGCGTTGCCCGTCGTCTCGACCGTGGGTGGCGGAAGCGCGGATCTGATTCGCGAGGGCGAGACCGGCTTCGTGATTCCCGTCGGTGCAGCACCAGATATCGCAGCCCGCATAAGGGAGATTCTTGCGCGCCCCGCAGAAGCGCTGCGTCGAGGCTCGGAGCTATTCCGACTCGTACAGGCGCAATACACGTGGCCTTCAATCGTCCGCGACTTTCTTCGCTACGCTGAGGGCGGCGCCGCGGCATGATGCAACGGTGCGAAATCTGTGCAGCCGCTTTAGCCGTCGCCGGCACGGTCCCCGGGTACCAGGCGCCGGACACGTACACGATCCTACGCTGCGACGTATGCAACACGATGGTCTCAAGTCCAAAGAGACTCGAAACCAAGGTGTACGAAGCAATCTATGCGGTACCCGGCGGCCCGCCGGGCTACGATCGCAACTTCCAGTATGCCAAAGCAGTAAAGCGAACGAAGAATCCGCTTGCATATCTTATGTCACGACAGGATGCCTTTTGGGGCGTCATACAACTGCTGCGCACGTCGGGTGCCAAGCGTATCCTCGAGGCAGGGAGCGGGCTTGGATATTTTACCTATGCGTTACGGCGCGCCGGTTACGATGCGGTCGGAATCGACGTTTCTGCTGAGGCAGTCACCAGGGCTAGGCGCGAGTTCGGGGATCTGTTCCGCGCAGAATCGATCGAGTCGTATGCAGCGAGCTCGAGCGAGAAATTCGATGCGGTCGTCATGGTAGAAGTGATCGAACACCTCGAGGAGCCCATTCGCGTTTTGGAAAGCGCGCTTCGCCTCCTGGCACCGGGCGGCTCGATCATCGTTTCCACGCCGAATCGCAGCTTCTTCGGTTACGAAGCGAAGTGGACGACGGATCTTCCACCGGTTCACCTTTGGTGGTTTTCGGAGGACTCGATAACCGCAATGGCTCGCCGCCTTCGCTGCATCTCTTTCGCAGCCGATTTTACGGCGTATAATCGGAAGTACCCAATCCTTCACACGTATGAGTCGCCGTTAGCGCCAATGTTCGACTCCGACGGCAGCATCATCCGCCGGGAGAACGGCCTTATCTCGCTAGCTCGACGCTTTGGCGTTTTGCACGAGGCTTACTGGCTTGCTTCGTGCGCTGCCGGCAAGCTATCGCGTTACCGGTCAGCCCGGCGGCCGACGCTCGTCGCGGCGATCAAGGCCGAGTAAGCCTCGGGAGGACACCACAGAAGCTTGGCTTAAACCGAATTTGACCGGATAACACTAGGGTAGGGAATCAACGTGGCGCCGCTCATCATCATCAGTCTCGTCTTACTTGCGCTGTATGCAGGGACGAAGCGTCTTTCCGGGCTTCAGCTGATCGCTGTCGCGGTCTTCACTGCCATCGGCATAACGTTTGTCGCAATCCCCGCATCATCAACACGAGTTGCGAATTTTCTCGGGGTGGGCCGCGGAACCGATCTGGTCTTCTACCTTGCCGTTATCGGCGGCCTATTTGTCGCTTCTAATTTTTACTTCCGGTTCAAGCGCCAAGAGCAGGCGCTCATCGCGCTCGCGCGGCAGAGCGCGATCGATCACGTCCATTCGCCGGATCGTCCGAATAGCGTTACGACCGAAGAGCAATCGAACGATACAGCAAGTCGAGCAGGATCTTAACCGAGTCGAATCCCGACTGCCCCTTCTTCTGCGAATACGGCGTGTAGACGATTTCGACAGGTGCCTCGACCATCTTCAGCCCAAGCGCTCCGATCTTTTGAAGAATCTCCGAGGCATGCGCCATACCCGGCTGCTCGATCTCAATCGATTCAGCGGCGCGCCGCGTAAAAACGCGCAGGCCGTTATGGGTATCGCTGACGTTAATGCGGGCGTGCATGCGCGTGAAGACCAGCGCGGCTTTGAGCAGGAGTTTGCGATGAAACGGCACGCGCGAGGAACTGCCGAGAAATCGCGATCCGAGCGCGACGTCGGCGTCCGAGGTTTCGAGCGCTTCCAGGAGAGCGGCGACGGCGCCCGGCGCATGCTGACCGTCGGCATCGAACGTGCAAACGTATTGCGCGCCACGGGCCAACGCAAACGTTATCCCGGTTTGAAGTGCCGCGCCTTGGCCGAGGTTGACGGCGTGATCGAGCACGTACGCGCCGGCATGCTGCGCTATATGTGCCGTTTCGTCGATCGAGCCGTCGTTGACGACGCAAATGTTCGCATAGCCAAGCACACGTAGGGATCCTACGACCGTGCCGATCGTCGCTTTTTCGTTAAACGCCGGGATCACGATCCAGACGCGGGCCAACGCGGCGCGATTCATGCGCGCGACTCCGCGAGGCGCCGTCCGCTGCTGACTGCGGGCCCGATGGCCCCCGCTGCAAAGGCAAGCAGCCCCACCCATGTGGGGATGCGCAGCAACCACATGATTGGATGGTTCGTCGTGTTGCCCAGCACCAACTCCCGCCATGAGGCTTCCGCGAGCCGCGGGTCGATCGGCGGATGGGCGCGAGCGGCCGGCAGCGCATGGGCTGCCGGCGCCGCGGCCAATGTGAAGAGCCCGAAGATGATCGCTGCCGAGACGACACCCACGGCGAGCCCCATGGTGCGGTCGCGGCCCGAGAGTGCGTAGGCAAGGTAGGCCGCGGGGTAGAGCGGCGCGAGAAGCATCGCCGCCGAGGTTGCGAGCATCCATGGCGTCGCCAACAAAATGAGCGCACCGAGAAGCCATCCTTCGAGACGCGCGCTGCGCGCGCTCCTCAGGATGACACTTAGCAGCAGCGCGGCCGGGACCGCGGCCGCGATCTCGCCGGTATGCACGAAGGATCCGCCGAGCAGCGAAATTGCCGGCGGCACCAACACTACCAGTGCTGCTGCGTTATATCGCCGCGCAAGGCGTAGCGCAACGACGATGCCGACGATGCTCATCGCCACGTAGCCGATGCTGCCAGCGAGCGCAGCGGAGGTGTCGGCCAATCCCAGAGCGCTCAGCACCGTCGAGACGCTATACTGGTTGTCGCGCGAAACTTCCGACAGCGCGTGCGCGGGTAGTACCGCCGTTAGGTAAAAGATCGTTTGCGGAAGGCCGGCGACCAGCACCGAAGCGACGCCGAGCGCAGCCGCGCAACCTGCGAGCTTAAGCCGAAGCGACCGATAGCAAACGAAGAGCGCGACCGCCGCGGGCAGTGCGATCTGCGGCTCGATCATCGCGAGCACGATCGCAATCGTCGCGGCCCACGAGTTTCCTTGTTGTACGAAGAGTGCGGCGAGCACCAGAGCGGCAACGGCAAGCAGCACGACATTGCCCGATGTCCACGATGCAAGGCCCAGCGAGAGTACGAGCGCCGCCCACCCAACGGCCAGAGGTTGCGCTGTTATGCGTGAGAGCGCGTACGCCGCGAGCGCTAAACAAAGCGCGAGCACAATCCACCAGACGACTGCCGCAGCGGGAAACGGCAGCAACGTCAGCGGCGCAAAGAACGCGAGCGCGTACGGCGGATACGGTGCGGGAACGGTCACGTCGCGCGGCGGATGGTAGTAGGGGCGCGGCGCAAGGCGCTCGCAATCGCGCAGCGACGTCGCGAAGTACGGATTGAGGCCTTCACGTTGCGCCAGCGCCGCGCAATAGTACGCGCGAAAGTCAATCATCAGCCATCCGCCGGAGCGATCGCCGTAGAACTGTCCGGCAAAAGGCACGACCGTGCAGATCACCGCGACCGCGATTAGGAGGTAGGCGCGCATTGTTTTAGCCGCCCCTCGACTCCGCTCGGGGTGACGCAGCTCGTGGTAAGGAGGGTGAGCAAGACGACGAGTCCGGACCAGGTCGGAATGCGTACCGCCCAGGCAGCGATGCTTGCGTTGGACGTCATACGTGAGTACTCACTCCACGAGGCTTCGGCAAGGCGCCCGTCGATGACCGGCACCGCTGCGACGACGCCGATGCGCGGCCCCGTCAGCGTATAGAGCCGTTCTAAGCCGATCACGAGCAGCGCGGCCGCAATTCCGGCAAGAAGCACTGCCGAAAGCTGCGAGGTCCAGTACCGCCATGCGAGATAGGCGACCGGGACGAGCGGCGCGATGATGAGTGCCGGCGAGACCGCCCAGCCCCACGGCACTGCGAGAAGCAGCAGCGCGATCACCGCGAACGCCGCATATTCGCGACGGCAATATGGAATCAGCAACACCACCGCCGGCAGCGCGGCGGCGATCTGCGTGATGTGAATGAACGTCCCGCCGAAGACCGCAAATGCGGGTGGAACGCACGGAATGAACGCATCGTTGCCCGTCCGTTGCGCGAGCCGGCCGCCGACAAGGACTCCCACTGCCAACAGTGCGAGATACCAAAGCGCGCCGGTCTTGACCGCCATTGCCGCCGGAACCCCCAGCGCCGCGAGCACCGCCGTCAGGCTATACTGCGTATCGCGCGTGGCCTCGGAGAGCGCGTGGGACGGAAGGACGCTCGCGAAATAGTCGACGTTCACCGCCAGGCCGAGAACGAGCAGCGAGAGCCCCGCCAACGCCGCAAACATAACCACGAGCGTCACACGCGCGCGTGGCGCCCAGACCGCGAGGGCCGCGGCAGCGGGCAAACCGAGATGCGGCTCCACCATTGCCCCAGCGGCGCAGAGCGCGGCCGCGCGCCATCGCGCCTCGCGCGCGAAGGCCGCAGCCATGCAGATGAAGGCGACCGAAAACGGCACGACCTCGCCAAAAGGCAGCGAGATTGCGCCGAGCGAGAGCGACAGCGCCGCGAACGCGATTTCCCAGCGGACACCCGCGACGCGGGAGAGTGCAACGATGGCGGCAATCCACGCAAGCAGGAGCAGCAGCAGCCAGAGCGCCGCAGCGACGCGAAACGGCAAGAGCGAGAGTGGCACGAGCGCGCCGATGACGTAGCCCGGCAGGGGCGCCGGAATGGTGACGCCCGGGTTCTTTGCGAAGAAGCGCGCCGCGCCGACGGCAGCCTCACAGTCATGCAGCGGCTGCGCATTATAGGGGTTCGCGCCGTGCGATGCGGCACGCGCAGCGCAGTAAAACGCGCGGAAATCGCCCATGATGAAACCGGCGCGCGCGACGACGCTGCTCTGAATGCCCAGCGCCGTCAGCGCTGCAACCACCAGCGCCGCGCCAACCCAGCGGTCGCGCACGAACCTACTCGCCCGAAACGAGCCGCAGGTTCGGTTTTTCGTTCGCTTGGTAGTCGAGCGTCGAAATAATTTCGGCGATCCGCTCGAGCACGATGACGTGGCGCTGCTTGAGAGCGGTATCGAGCGACATAACCCACGACTCGTGCGCGTCGCCGATGAGCAGGTCGCCGCGATAAACGCGTGCGGCACTGCGGTAATGTGCGTAGGCCGCGCGCAGTTCGCCGCGATTGTATTGCTCGTCGGCGTCGTTCACGTGCGACACGAAGCGGTTGACGTCCACGATGACGTTGTCGAGATCCACGCAGAGCTCGTCGCCCGCACGGAAGTAGGCTTCGACCTGTTTGAACCCAACGATATGCGCGATCGCTTTGCGAATGTTCGAACAGGCGGTTCGGATGCTTTGCGCGACGAGATGCTTTTCGGCACCCGGCCAAAAGACTTGTCCGAGCTCGGCGCGCGAGACGGTTCCGTTGGGCTGGAGGCAGACGTATTTGAAAATCTGCCGATCGCGCCGGCGCACCCACTCGATCGGCTGGCGGTCGATCTCGGCCAAGAACCATCCGAACAGGCGCACTTGCATGGGCGTCGCCGGCTGCGCGCGCCGGCCGTACCGATCGTAAAGGCGGCTGCGCGAAAGTGCACGCAACGGGCGATAACCGTCGGGCGTATGAATCACGAAGAGCCCTTGCTCTTCGAGAGCCTGCAGTTGCGCGCGATCGTCGAGATACGAGCCGCTCATGAGCTTGAGTACGAGATCGGCCTCTTTTTCCGCGACTCCCTTGAGCGATTCGGCGATGAAATCGTTGAAGAGATGGCCATGGCGCATTCGCCAGTGCTCGAAGGCTTGACCGAGGCTGATGCTATCCTCGGCGGCCTTGCGGATCGCGCCGCTCACGATTTGCGGCCATCCGTCCGTAACTTCCAGCATTCGTAGCACGTCGGCGTGTGCAAACGTCACGTTGAGCGTCTCGGCAACGTGCCGAACTCCGGCTGCGTCAAATGCCAGCCGCTCGGCATCGCAGAGCACTGCGGTGCCATCGTTGACGTAACGAGCGACATGAAAAGCCGCGCGCGAGCGACAAGCGATGAGCAGCGAAACGTCGTCGGGCAGATCGTCGATAAGGGCGAGTATCTCGGCAACACCCGAGGCAGCTGGAACATCCTCGCAATCGAGTGCGAGCTCGAGCGGCGCGCGGGCAGCGAGCGTTTTCTCAAACGCGTCGTGCGACTCGACCGGCGTCTCTAACTGTAGCGCGCGACCGGCGACTCTCCAAATGTCTGCGGCGCTCGCGCCGGGCGCGATCGGAACGTAGGTCCCGTCGGTCGCGACGTTGCGTATATATCCAAGTAGCGCCATTGTCTTACCGAAGCCCGGCGGCGCGACCAAAAACCGTACCGGAACGCTCTTAAAGCGTCCCAACCAATCTTCCACCCTCTGGCGTCGAATGATCGACGGCCCGAGCCGTGGTATCATCCCTGAATTCATAATATCCATAGGGGCGGACAGTAAACTGCCCCCTCTTGTGGGCAAGTATAGCGCTTAAGTCGCATCAATGCAACCTTAGCCCTAGCCGATTGAGCCTAGAGGGCAAGGAGGCGGCCTAACCGGCTCAGTCGCCGGGAGCGCCAGCGGGCTTCGTAGTTGAGCCGGCGCACCATATTGACGAGCTTGACTCGCGCCGGCTGGGCTCGGGCGATCGCGTCGGTCAGGGCATGCTCCGCGCGCAGCGCCGGCGCCAACCGGGCGATGGTGGAGGCCGCGGCAGGTGGATGCGCCGCGGTAAAGCGCAGCAACCGCGGATAGACCGGTGCGTAATAATGCGACACGTCGAAGTTGTCAAGTTCGTCCTCAGCCAGGACGTTTCCGGGTGCGCCGAGCGATGAATAATGGCGTCCCTTTTCGGCGTGCCGCCGCGGCTGGAGCGTATGGCCATAGTGGCCATAGACGTACGGAAGTGCGACGCGCTTGCCGGAGAGCCCGATCAGCCGCTCATGGACCGCGCCTTCCCAGCGAAGTTCCGGCGCGTAGCGAAAGAACATCATGCGCCGCTCGATCGACGTGTAGTAATCGAACGAACCGAAGAAATGCCACGTGTAGCCGTCGACGAAATCGTAATCCGGCGGAAGGCGATCGAGACGTTGTGCGATCGTAGAAATCTTTCCGCCGTGCACTTCGTCGGCGTCGATGAACGCGACCCACGGCGCGGCGCCGTGTTCGGCGTGTAGCCGGAGGCAAACGTTCCGCGCGGCGGCAAAACCCGAGAACGGTGTACGATCGATAACCATACGGTTTCCGGAGCCGAAGCGACTTCCTGCCAGCGTTTCGGCATGCGGTGACAGATCGGGCGCGTTGTCGTTAACGATCAAAAAGGACGCGGTGCTCGCAATCGACTCGAGCATTGCGGCTAGAAACGGCTCGTCCCGCGGGCCGAGGATCAGATGCGCCGCTATAGATGACACGCCAGGGGTTGTTTCGAAGCACGCGCGATGCCGCCTTTGCGCCTGACCGTCGACGCGCAAGTCGTTGCGCAAGACACGCGCGGAATCGGCCGGTACGCTCGCGCAATCTTGCGGAGACTCGCGACCCGCGACGACGTCGCGCTGACGCTGCTCGCCGAAGGTCTGTTTCCGGGGCGCCGACAGGCCGCATTCGCGCGGGCGCTCGGGACCAATGCCTTTGACATACGCGGAGGCGTCGGGCGCGACACGGAGCTCGTGTGGCATCCCGCCAACGGCACGTTCTTTCCCTCGGGCGTTCCGAGCGTCGCAACGATTCACGATGCGGTACCATTTCGCTACCCCGATCCCGATCCCAAGCGACGAGAGCACGCGCAGAGCCCGTTTCTACGGTCGGCGCGAACCGCGGCGCGCGTGATTGCGGTCTCGGAGTTTGGAGCCGGCGAAGTGCACGAGCTGCTGGGCGTCGCGCGCGACAAGATCGACGTGATTCCGCACGGTGTCGACGTTTCGTTTTCGCCCGGCGTCGCCGAGCCGTTGCCCCCGCCACTGCAGGGGTGTACGTACATTTTATTTGTGGGCGATCCGATCGCGGAGCCGCGGAAAAACTTCGATTTACTCTACCGGGCGTACCGTCAGGCCTGGCCGGACGGGGACGGACCGCTGCTGGCGATCGTTGGGCCGAAGGCGCCGCAACTGCCGGGCGCCGTGCACGTGGGTGAGCTCGGCGACGATCTCGCCGCCGAGGGAAACACCGCACTGCGCGCCTGTTATCGCGGCGCGCGATTATTAGCGCTGGCGTCGTATCACGAGACCTTCGGCATGCCGATGGTAGAGGCGATGGCATGCGGAACGCCGGTCGTCGCATCGCGCGCGGGTTCGTTGCCGGAGGTCGGCGGCGACGCGGCGCTGTTCTTACCGCCGGACGATGCGGATGCGTGGTCCGCGGGATTACGGCGGGTTGCGAGCGATCCGATGGTACGCGAGCGCCTCGTTCTGGCCGGGCTGGGGCGCGCCGCGGAGTTCAGCTGGGACGAAAGCGCTGCGCGGCATTTCGAGCTCTTTTGCGAAGTCGCACGTTGATCGCACTCGGCGTTGATGCGTGGAATCTTCCGGGCGATCACCGCGGTATCGGCCGCTATCTGCGCGCAATTCTGCGCGAGTGGCAACAATGGGCACTCGACCGTGTCGAAGTAACGCTCATCGTGCCGGAGTGGCACACCTGGTCGGTGCGCGCGGGGTATCGGCGTGAGGCCAACGGTGTGCCGTATCGCGTGGTCTCGCGGCGTTTTCACGACCGAGCACGGCTCGACGCGTTGTGGTTCCCCTTTAACGGCTGCAGCTGGACACGGTTCTCGCTACCGGCGGTCGCGACGCTCCACGACGCATCGAATTTCGTCGTGCCGGATTACGCGCCGGCGACGCAATCGATCTTTCGCGCTGCCGCCGAGCGGTGCCAAGCGCTGATTACGGATTCGCACTTCGCGCAGCGGGAGCTCGCGCGCGAACTCGGGATTGCTCCCGAACGATTGATTCCGATTCCGCTCGGCGTCGACTCGCCGCGGCCTGCCCAAGCCGTGACCCTCAACGTCGCGGAATTGCAACCATACGTGCTCTACGTCGGCGCGGCCGAATCGCGCAAAGGTTTCGATGTGCTGTTGGCGGCGATGAGCCACATCGCCGGACAGCGCCGCGACTTACGGTTGGCCGCGACGACGCGGCTCGATGGCTGGGCTATCGGCGCCGCGCACGTTGCGGACCTTGGCTACGTTGATGACGAGACGCTCGCAGCGCTCTATCGCGGCGCCGCGATGCTCGCGTTTCCATCGCGCTACGAGGGTTTCGGGTTGCCGGTGCTCGAG
>DASXGO010000098.1:0-4660 GCA_036489055.1 Candidatus Cybelea sp.
GTCTCCGCGGCACCCGGAGCGGATTCGTTACGAACGATCGGCGCCGTTGCGCGCACCTTTGCGCGGCTCGCCGGCCGTTATCCGCAGATTCGCTTCGAAGCGCTCCGGACCGATTCGCCGACGACGGACGCCGCAATCGCCGGCGTGCTGCAGACGCTCGGCGAAGGGGTCGTCCTCACGGTCCTGGTGATGCTGCTCTTTCTACACGTTTGGCGCAATGCGGCAATCGCGGCGATCGCGATCCCGACCTCGCTCTGCGCAGCCTTCGTTGCGATGTGGGCAATGGGTTTCAGCTTGAACGTGCTCTCCCTGATGGGACTCTCGCTGACGATCGGAATTCTCGTCGACGACTCGGTCGTGATCGTCGAGGCGATCGCGAGGGCAGCCGTTCGCGGATTGCACGGCAACGAGGCGGCACTCGCGGGGCGCATCGAGATCGGAGGCGCCGCGTTCGCGATCACGCTCGTGGACGTCGCGGTATTTCTGCCGATCGGCTTGATGAGCGGGATAGTCGGCGAGTTCATGCGCGAGTTTGCTCTCGTCATTGTGCTGGCGACGGCATTTTCATTGCTGGTCTCTTTTACGCTGACGCCGTTGCTGATGGCGCGTTGGGCGCTCGTGCGCGGCGGCCCGGCGCTCGAAGGACTGCGGTACGCCGGTATCTTTGATGCATTGCGATTGCAAGCGCGAACGTTTCCCTGGACCATGCGTGGCCGGCTTATCTTAAGCACGCTCGCCGCTTGGCATGCGGCGATCAATGCGTTCAACGCGGCGGAGCGCGCGTTATGCGCGAGGTATGTCGCGCGCTGGCTTCCAGCAGCGCTGCAGCGCCGGAATACGGTTCTGGCTGCGGCAGCAATCGCATCGGCGGCGTCCCTGGTGCCCCTGCTTTCCGGCAGGATCGCTGCCGAGTTTTCACCGCCGGTCAATCGCGGTGCGCTGACCTTCGATCTCACGATGCCGGCGGGAACGCCGCTGCAGGAGACCGATGCGGCAGCCCTGCGGATCACGCATGCGCTTCTCGCCGATCCGGCCGTACGGCACGTTGAGACGAGCGCTGGCCGCTCTTTCGACGGCGGCGCCGACATCTTCGCAAGCAACGTCGCACAGATCGTTGTGGTGCCGGCGGATCCGGATTCCAACGGCCTCGACACGGAGCGCCGCTTCCGCGAACTTGCATCGCTGGTGCCGTCGGCGAGCATCGCGGGTGCAGGTAAAGGCATGGGCGGCGTGCCGGCAGTCAGTTACGACGTCGCGGGCGACCCCGCCGGGCTCGCTGTCGCAGCCGATCGCATCGCGGCAGAGTTGCGGCGTAATCCTTATGCGATCGACGTTCGGACGAGCGACCTCGGGCAACAGCCGCGGCTGAGGATCGGGATCGACATGCAGAAGGCACGGCTCTTGAACGTTTCACCCGACGACGTGGCCCAGACGGCGCGCATCGCCAGCGGCGGAGCGATCGCGACAAAAGCGCGGCTTGACTCGGGGCTCGTTAACGTCGTCGTACAAGCCGATGCGACCGAACTGGGCGACGTAGACGCACTCAAACGCTTTGCGGTGAGAAGCTCAACAGGTGCGCGCATCCCGCTGGGCGACCTGACGCAGCTGCAACCGGAATCGGAGCCTGCGATCATTCGTCGAGAAAACGGCGACCGGGTCGTTTCCATTAGTGCGAACTCGGCGAATGATGCCCCGATCAGCGTGGTGACGGGGCCGGTCGCGCGGGCGCTGCGCGCCCCAAGCTTCCTACCAGCGGGAACGCACGTTGAGCCGCGCGGCGACATCGCACAACTTCTCGACACGGCATCGCGTATGCTGGCGGCCCTGGGCTTATCGCTGATCGCGATCTACTGCATCCTAGCGGTGCTCTATCGCAGCTACGTGCTTCCATTGGTGGTTATGTTGACGGTTCCGTTCGCGGCGATCGGCGCTTTTGGCAGCCTGCTCGTCTTTCGCGCGCCGCTCAACCTCTACTCGATGTTGGGCGTGATCATGCTCGTGGGGCTCGTCGCAAAGAACGGGATTCTATTGATCGAATACGCCGAACGTGCCCTGCGCGAAGGCATGACTGTATCCGCGGCGATTAGCCATGCCGCCGAAGTTCGATTCCGGCCGATCGTCATGACGACATTCGCGATGATTGCCGGAATGTTGCCGCTGGCGTTGGGTGCGACCGTAGGCGCGGAGTACCGGCGAGCACTCGGCATCGTCCTGATCGGCGGCCTCTCCACCTCGCTCTTGCTGACGCTTTTCGTAGTCCCGGCTGCGTACGCGCTTTATCGAGAGCGCCGGAAGGGCCGGGCTAGTGCACGGTTACGTACTTCGTATCCACAACCACGCGCTTTGCGTCTACGTGACCCGGTTTTGTGAGCACGCCGTAGACGTATAACGTCGCACCGGCGGTGACGTCGGAGGCAGCGCCCATGACCACTGGCGTGCCGTCGGGAAAAAAGATCACGACCTCCTTGCCTGTCGCCTTTGCCTGCGTGTTGCTTTCGTGCGCGAGCAGCTCCGTATAGAGCGTTGAGCGGTCGACGCGTTTGACGCGCACCGCAATTTCAACGCCCTGCCCCGGCACCGCTTGCGCGAATTGCTTCGGTGAGAACGGGATCGGCGGCGCTTGCATCATTTGGGCGGATGCGAGCGTAGGGGCGCCAAGCGCCAGGAGGATCGTGCTCGCGAAGATCGCGCGAAAATTTTTCATAGCGCAATCGTAGGCGGCCGTACGGGCCCGGGCAACCGGTGGATGGCGCGTTATTACTTCGCTTTGAAGTAATCGAGTCTCGCTAATAAAGACCCGGAATGAGACGGGACGTTTTCGCGCGATAGGCGTCGTACTCGGAGCCGAATTGGCTGCGCAGGAGTGCCTCTTCCGATCGAATGCGCGCCGCGATGAGCGGAACGAACGCGAGCGCAAGCAAGGCGCCGACGAAGGAACGGAATGCGAGAGCCCAGCCGATCGAGGTGACGATGAGCCCGAGATAACTGGGATGGCGGATGTATCGATAGAGACCGCCGGTGACGAGCGTGTGATTCGGCTGAATTGCAACCAAACCGCTGAAGCGATTACCCAAGATGAAGACGGGAGCAAGACGCAGCGCGCCGCCGACCAGCGTCAGGGCAACTCCGCTCCAGCGCACCGCGTCGCCGTCGATCGTCCAAAAACCAACGCGGTCGGTCCACGCGGGAACGAACGCACCGGCGAGACCTAACACGATAATCGGCAAAAGCACCCAGCGATTGCTCCGGTCTTCGCGGACTCCGGGGCTCAGATTGCCTCCCGCGAAGACGGCCGTCAAGGAAAGGAGCACAAAGACGATCGCAACTGCGATCAACGGCGGATGCGAAAAGAACGCGTGCCAACCGCCGAACGCCAGAATCGCTGCTCCGAGGTAGAGAATCGTTCCGCCCAACGAAAGGGCGACGCGTGACGTTAGGCTCATCCCGCGCCGCCGATCAGGATGCCGGTTAGAAAGACGAGTACGCCGCCGACGACCACTTGAAATGCGGCGCGCAGCAGCGGCGTGTCCATGAAACGATTCCGAATGTAGGAGATCGCGGCTAGCTCGCACGCGACGACCACAACCGCAACCGCCAGCGCGGTGCGGAAATCGGAGATGAGGAAGGGCAGCGTGTGCCCGAGGCCTCCAAGCGTCGTCATGGCGCCGGTAACGATGCCGCGCAAGACCGGGCTTCCGCGACCGGTAAGGCTACCGTCGTCGCTGGCGGCCTCCGCGAACGCCATCGAGATACCTGCGCCGATCGATGCCGCCAGTCCGACCAGCAGTGCGTCGTGCGATCGGTGCGTGGCGAGCGCCGCGGCAAAGATCGGCGCGAGCGTTGAGACGCTGCCGTCCATAAGGCCGGCGAGCCCAGGTTGGACGATTTGGAGCAAAAAAAGCTTGCGCTGAGTCTTCTCCTCCTCTTCCCGCGCTTGGGGTGTGAGATGCTCGTCGACGAGCGTTTCGGCCTTAGACTCGTGGCGGCGCTCCTCGGCGGCGAGGTCGTCGAAGAGCTGGCGAAGCGATGCATCCTTCGTTTGCCGCGCTGCGCGACGATAAAAGCGCAGGCTTTCCATCTCCATCGCTTCTACTTGCTCGCGAATTTTTTCGATTCCGAACGGCTGACCGAGCCAAACGGAGTTACGCTTCATGAAGCCGCGCACGTCGGTCCGGCGAATCATCGGAATGAATTCGCCGAAGCGCGATCTATACAGATCGATCAACCGGCGGCGATGACCGCTCTCCTCCTTCGCCATCGCCGCGAAAACCGCAGACGTGTCGGGATAATTGCCCTGCAGGAAATGCGCGTAGTCGTCGTAGGTGCGCTCGTCTTCCTCTTCCAGCGCGATCGCAAGCGCAAGGACTTCCTGCTCGTTGAGCTCGGAGAAATTCCTCATATTTCGTCAACCTCGAGCAAGGCAGGCGGGTTTCGCGTTTCGGCGCGGAGTATACCCGTCACTTCCGTTTCGCTGCTTCGAGGAGGCCCGCGCATGGCGCACTCACGCATACGTTCTATTCTCAGCATCGTCATCGCCGCCGCGGTAACGGGCTGTTCCGGGATGCGCTCGCTGCCGTACGGCAGTGTAGGCAACCAAGCTGCAACGCGCTTGACACATTCGTTGAGCCGGCCGCCCGCCGTCATAAACTTCGCATTTCTG
>DASXGO010000109.1:0-1539 GCA_036489055.1 Candidatus Cybelea sp.
GTGCTCGCGTCGCTCGAGCGCGTCGGCGATCGTGCCGGCAACATTGCCTGGCACACGAAGGACATGATCGGCGCCGAGTGACGACCCCGCTTCCTCGAAGCGAGTTTGCGGTAACGCAGCGATACGTCTACCTGAATCACGCGGCGGCGGGCGTGCTGCCCGCTTCGACGGTCCGCGCGATCGGGGAGTTCGCGCGCGCGCACGCCGATGCCGGCGTGTTGGGGACGTTTCCGTACGACCTTCGAATGACCGAGTTTCGCGAGAAGATCGGGCGCTTCATCGGTGCCGCCGGCGCAGATATCGCGACGATTCCGAACACGAGCGCCGGTGCCGCGACGATCGCACTCGGCGTAAACTGGAAGGCCGGCGACGAGGTATTGCTGGGCGACAACGAGTTTCCGGCGAACGTCGTTGCGTGGCTGGCGCTGCGCCGGCGCGGAGTCGACGTTCGCCTGATCCCGATCGCACGCGGGAGGTTGACGCCGGAGCGTTTGCGGCGAGAGATTACGCCGCAAACGCGCGTCGTAACGTGTTCGTGGGTCTCGTACTTTGACGGCTACCGTCACGATCTTGCGGGGTTGGCAGAAGTCGCGCACGAGGCCGGAGCGCTCTTCTGCGTCGACGCGATACAAGGTTTAGGCGCGCTGCCGATCGACGTCCGTTCGTTGGATATCGACGCGCTCTATTGCGGTGCCGGGAAGTGGATGCTCGGGCTGCACGGTGTCGCGTTTCTCTACGTGAGCCCGCGCGTCGGTGAGGATCTTGAGGTGGCGATGCCGGGGTGGCGATCCTTGGCAGACATGTGGGACTTCCACAACTACGAGCAGTCTTTCAGTCCCCAAGCGCTGCGCTTCGAAGGCGGAACGCCGAACCTAATCGGAACGCTTTCGCTTGCGTCGGCGATCGATCTCTTCAACGAAAGCGGCGTCGACCGAATCGCGCGCCACGTATTGGGGCTGACGGATCGGCTCTACGAAGGATTGCGCGAGCTTGGTGCCGTTTTTTCGACGGAGCGAGGCGAGGGCTGCTCCTCGGGGATCGTCACGTTCGGCTTGCCGGGTTGCGACAGCATAGCACTTGGGCAAGCGCTTGAAGGGGAAGGCATTATCACGACGTACCGAACCGGCGGGATTCGGGTCTCGCCGCATGGATACACGACGATCGAGGAGATAGATGAGATGGTAAGCGCGGTTGCGCGCCTCGGGCGCGCCAATGTGGGAGTGTAGCGAAAAATGTTAGCGGGCCTGCTCTTGGCAGCCATCGCCTCTCCGGGCCCGGCATTTCCGGCCCCGGGAAGTTATTCGTACGTAGCCGCGCTCAACGGCCAGCAGATCGGAAGATGGTCGGTGGCCGTCAAGGGCGCGGATTCCGGAACCGAGATCGACGAGAACTCGTCGGCCTCGGTCATGGGCATGCAGCTCTCCGCACAGGCCGTTCTCACCCTCTCGCCCGACCTTTCCCCTACCCGCTACGACGGGCACTATCGAACGCCGAATCAGAGTCCTAACGTGAGCGTTTCTCTGACGCCAACCTCAGCGA
>DASXGO010000172.1:0-1786 GCA_036489055.1 Candidatus Cybelea sp.
TCGACCGACGGTTGCGCGTAGGCTTCTCCGTCGTAGAGCGATAGTGCAAGTTGTGGCGATTCGGAGCGGCGACCGTACCAATCTTCGAGCGGGACGTGCCGCAGCTCCGGAACCCAGCGGCGAACGTAAACCCCGGCCGCGTCGTAGCGGCGCCGCTGGCGTTCCGGATTATAGATTCGCGGATACTGCGCCATATCGGCCCCGACGCCCGCGATCCATTGCCAGTTGCCGGTTGCGAGTGCGGGATCGTCTTCGACGAGCAACGCATCCCAGGTATCGCGCCCGACGCGCCAATCTACGCCGAGATCGAAACAGAGCCACGAAGCTGCGACCGCGCGAACGTGCGGGTGCATCCAGCCGGTAGCGTGCAACTGGCGAATCCCGGCATCGACGAGCGGATAGCCCGTCGTGCCGGAACGCCACGAGTCGAGCGCCGGATGCGAGCGCCGCCACGTAAAGCCGCGCATCTTCTCCTGCAGCGCCTCGCCGTTGGTCTGCGGATGAAACCACGATAGCTGCAAGAAGAAATCGCGATGCGCAAGCGCGCGCAAGAATAAACGTAACGAGAGACGTTCTTCGCTGAGCATGAACGAATCGGCGATGCGATCCCGGACGGCGCGTGCGATCGTGCGCGCGGAGATCGCGCCGAACGACAGATGCGCGGAAAGATGCGAGGTGCGGTCGTCGGCCGGTACCCGCGACGCCACCGCGTACAGGGCGGCGTGCTCGCGCAGAAAACGGTCGAACGAGCGTCGAGCTTCCGCGGCGCCGGCCGCAGCGGCGACCGCGATCCCGCCGAACTCCTCCGGCTCCGGCAGCGCTTCACTCCAAGCTTCGCAGCGCGCAAAGCGCAGCAGCAAAGGGTGTTCGTAGGATGTGATCGCGAGCTGCGACCAAGCTTCGAAGTACGGCGCGAAAGCGCGATAGCCGGGTCCGTCCGCCGTTCGCGCGGCGGCGCTCTCCTCCGGCGCCACGGCCGGCGCGTCGTGGACGATCTCCGCCGCAAGGCCGTTCTCCTCCAGCCGCGATTGCAGCCGCGTATCCCGCTCGATCGCCGGACCATCGTAAGCGGCGCTCCAGGCTGCGCCGGTTGCGGCGATCTCGCGTGCCAGCGTAGATATCACCGCCGCCGGATTGCCGCGACGGACACAGAGTGCGCCGCCGCGCTCGCGCAACTCGGCGTCGAGCGCGCGTACCGATTCGCAAAAGAATGCCGCTCGGCGCGGCGACCGCGTTAGCCGCGCACTCGTCGCATCATCGATGACGAGCAACGGAAAGATTGCGCCGCGTGCCGCCGCGGCCGCCAAGCCCGCATGGTCGTCGAGACGCAGGTCGTTCGTGAAGCGATAAATGAACGGCCGCTCCGCCATGGAGCGCCCCCCTTCGACACGGGCCCTCCGGGCCCGGCTCAGGATGACAAAATATTACGGCTGGTAGCGAGCCTGCATCGCAGCGCGGCACATCGCGGCGTCTTTGACCGGGTCGCCCGAGCTCTGCGCGACCGTGCAACGCAGCGGAACTCCGCGGGCGTCGATTTGCAGGTTGAGCGTTGCCGCCGTTGCACCGACCGCCAGCGACTCCGCACGCCCTTCGCGGTGCGGAATTGTTTGCGTGCCGAGCGCAGCGAGCGCGCGCGCTTCGGGAGCCGATATCGACGGCGCAGGGGTCGCGGGCCGCAACTGCTGTTCCGCGAGCCCGATGCCGGTCACGACAGCGATGACCGCAGCCAGAGCGACGGCCCATGCGCGCGCACGGGCGGGAGCGCTGCGACGCGCAAGCCCTCGGA
>DASXGO010000214.1:0-4446 GCA_036489055.1 Candidatus Cybelea sp.
GTGAAGCGAACGCTCCTCGCGCCGGACCGTTCGAAGCTCGGAATCGTGGCTACTAAATGCGCTTGCGCGGCGGTCACGAGCTGGACGTCGAGCGTGATGGGCGCGTAGAAGCGATAAAGTTTCGCGGCATCGGCGGTGCGGACGGCTTCTTCGGCTTCGCGTCGTATTTCTCGTTGCGCCGATCCCGGCAGCATTGAGTTTGCGGCGAAGTTGCCGATCGCATCCTTCACGATCAGGCCGCGAACCCACGGCATTTGCGCTTGCACGCCTTCGACGGTCGTACGATCGCCGGTAACCAGCAGCAGCGGAACGCCGTAAAAGCCAAGCAGCGCAGCATTGATCGTGGCTTCGCTGCAGCGAACGCCGTTGAGGCGGACTTCATAGATCACCGACGGCGTATACGTGTGGCACAGCACTGCATCGGCTTCGCCGGCGCCTCCGTGATAGCCGATGAAGAAGGCACCGTCGAAGCCGGCGCCCGCATCTTGCACCATCGAGAACGGTTTGCGGTTCCCGAAGATGACGCGCACGTCGGGCGGAAGTTCGTCCAGCAGCAGGTTGCGCATGGGGCCGTGCGAGTCGTTGACGAGCACGTCGCCGGCGCCCCCGGCCCGCGCGCCTTCGATGGCGCTCACGACTTCGCGGGTACAGTATCGCCGATAAAGCTCAAAATCCGGATGCGGCGTTCGGGCATCGACTTGATCCCAAGCGCAAACGCCAGCCACACCCTCCATATCGCTGGAGATGTAGAGTTTCATCCCTCGACTCCGCTCGGGATGACGCCGCTGGTCATGCGATCGGGTTGGCGGCCGCGGCGATGCGGGTCGCCGCGATGAAGGCTTGCAGGAGCGGCGGATATTCGTTTGCGGTAAAGCGCACCGTGCGCCCGCCGATTCGTACAAAGCCCGGCATGAGCTCGATGAAATCGGCTTGCTCCACGCCGGCACTCTCGATCGTCAGTTCGAACGGCGGCTCGAAGACGAACGGCCGCGCTCGATCGAGGCGGCGCAGCGCTTCCTGCGCACCGCTTCGGATCGCCTCGCATGCGGCCGCGGGCGTCAGCGAATTGACCGCCGAAAAACCGATTGCGTCTTTGACGGCAACGCCAACCGCCCATGGCATGGCGCGCGTGGTCTCCTCCACGATCGTACGATCGCCGGTGATGAGGACGACTGGGACGCCGTGGCTTCCCGCAAGCGCGGCGTTGAGAAGCGCTTCGCTGCAGGGCCTGCCGTTGACGGAGACGGCGTAGATTGCGTCGCTGTAGGTGTGCGCGAGCGTCGCACAATCGCCGGCCTTTGCGTGGTAGCCGGTGAAGAAAACGGCATCGCTCGTGCTTTGGAAGCCCTGCATCATGCTCCAGGGTTTCGGAGCGCCGGAGACGACGCGCAGATCCTCGTCGTCCGGCAGCTCGTCGAGCAGTAGATTGTGCATCGACCAGTGCGAATCGTTGACCACGATGCTCCGCGCCCCGCCCTGGCGGGCGCCTGCAATGGCGGCGGAAACCTCGCGCGTCATATATCGTCTGAACACGGGATACTCGTGGGCATCGCTCGGGTCGCACTGTTTCCAGGAGCAGACGCCGGCCGTACCCTCCATGTCGCACGAAATATAGAGGTTCATGTCTCCAACGCCTATTGCCGCAACGCTGCCTGCGCTTGGGCGAGACCCGTTTGTGCGGCGACGTTGTGAGGGTTCACACGTAAGGCCTGACGATAGAGCGGAATGGCTTGCTCGAACTTATTCGCGGCAAGATACATGTCGGCGAGCTGCGTGATCGCAACGTCGTCGCTGGGATGCGCCGCGATGCGCGCGCGCAGCGTCTGAAGCTGCGCGGCTACCGGCGCGGGCGGCCCGCCTTCGACTGCGTTTTGCGAGCCTTGCCGCGCTGCCGCCGGTCCCGTGGCGGATTGCGCGGATTTTCCAAACACGGAACCCGTCACGCCGAATCCAACCGAAACGAGATACGCCATCGTGCCGAGAAAAACGATCACAATTGCGGCGAGAATCGGCACGTAGATCCTCGGCGGGAGACCGTTGTCGTTCGCTTCGGGCACCATGATTCCGTTGGACGCGCGGCGAAACAAATCATGCGTGACCAGCGTGTTGCCTAGCGAGGCGGATCTGCAGCTGCTCTTCGCCCGTCTAAACTACGAATTCTTCAACGGCCAGGTGCCGGACTGCAAGATCCGCTACAACGAGCGCTTTACGAACGCTGCGGGCAGAACGACCTACGGCACGTATCCCCTAGAAATCGAGCTTTCGCCCAAGCATTTCCGGCGGTATCCCGAAGCGTTGCACGAGACGCTCCTGCACGAGATGATCCATGCCTGGTGTTATGCGAAGTTTCGCGATACGGGACACGGCGCACGCTTTAAGCGGAAGCTGCGCGAATGCGGATTACACTCGATTTACCACGAGCTCGGCAGCGTCGCTCCGCTGAAGGAATCGGCCAAGCGCTATATCCTGCGATGCGAACGCTGCTCGTTCGAAGTCCTTCGTCGCGCGCGTCCGGGCCGGCCGTCGAGTTGCCCGCGCTGCAACAAAAGTCGCTTTGACCCCCGCTATCCGCTCACGATTTACGAAATAGTCGAAGTGCGAGCCGCCGGTACGAGCCTAGACGCGGCACACGCAGCCCGGAAACGTTCGGCGCGATGACGAACCCACCGAACGCTATGATCACGACGAATCCAAAAGGCACGCGGATCGAGACCGATTCGATGGGCGCGATCGAGGTTCCATCGGAAAAATATTACGGCGCACAGACGGCGCGTTCGCTGATTCACTTCGACATCGGCGAGGGAGCGTGGCCGCGCGACGTCATGCCGAAGCCGGTCATCAAGGCGATGGCAGTCTTGAAGAAGTCGGCGGCGCTCGTCAACCACGACCTCGGCAAACTCGACGTGGACCGCATGCGGCTCATCGTCCAGGCCGCCGACGAGGTGGTCGACGGAAAGCTCGACGCGCACTTCCCGTTGCGCGTGTGGCAAACGGGTTCGGGTACGCAGACCAACATGAACGTCAATGAAGTCATCTCGAATCGCGCAATAGAGCTGGCGGGCGGCGAGATGGGCTCGAAGGAGCCCGTCCATCCCAACGATCACGTCAACATGTCGCAATCGTCAAACGATACGTTCCCCACGGCGATGCACGTCGCCGGCGCGCAGGCAATAGTCGCGATGCTGCCGGCCGTCGAAGAGCTGCGCAACGCGCTGGCGGCAAAGGCGAAGGGTTGGGCGCACATCGTCAAAGTGGGTCGTACGCATCTACAGGATGCGACGCCGCTTACGCTTGAGCAAGAGTTTTCAGGCTACGTTACGCAGCTCGATCGCGCGATCAAGGCATGCAAAGAGGCCCTCGATCCGCTCTACGACCTCGCGATCGGTGGAACCGCAGTCGGAACGGGACTGAACGCGCATCCCGAATTCGGCGAACGCACCGCTAAGAAGATCGCCGAGCTGACCGGCTTGCCATTCCGCTCGCACCCCAATAAGTTCACGGCGCTTGCCTCACACGACGATTTCGTCTTCGCCTCGGGCGCGCTCAAGATGCTCGCCGCCGCCTTGACGAAGATCGCCAACGACATTCGTTGGCTCGCTTCGGGGCCGCGTGCGGGAATTGGCGAGTTGATACTGCCCGAGAACGAACCGGGCAGCTCGATCATGCCGGGAAAAGTGAATCCGACGCAATCCGAAGCGATGACTATGGTATGCGCGCAAGTCTACGGCAACGATTTGGCGATCAGTTTCGGCGCCTCACAGGGCAATTTCGAACTCAACGTATCCAACCCGGTGATCATTTACAATTTCCTGCACTCGACCCGGCTGCTGAGCGATGCATGCACGATGTTCCGCGAGCACGCGGTCGAGGGACTGCAAGCGAACGAAGAGCAGATCAAGAAGTATTTGGACGAATCCCTCATGGTCGTCACCGCGCTCTCGCCGAAAATCGGCTACGACAAAGCCGCGCAGATTGCGAAGAAAGCCCATCACGAGAAGACGACGCTCAAAAAGGCCGCGCTCGCGCTCGGCCACGTAAGTGAAGAAGAGTACGACCGCATCGTCGTACCGCGAAAGATGACGTCTCCGGGCTAAGCCGCAGCGAAACGATGCTTTACGTACTGCTTACCTTGTTCATCGTTGCGCTGCTGATAGCCGGCGTCGCTCAATATCAAAAACGGGGCCGCGAAGCCTTCTATGCAAAAGAGCAAGGCACGGATAATGCGGATGAGACTGCGAAGTGGCCGTCCACGAAGAGCTTCCCTTTGAACCATCCGTAGTTTTTCCGCCGACGTTACGGTTTGGCACGCGCGCGTCCATTAGGTGGAGCTCTGGAAGCGGCGCGACGGGACGGTGAGAAGCGTCCAGTTTTTTTGGGCCAGCCACGGAGGGCTGCTTCAAAGCTTGCTGACCCAAAAAATGGACGAGCAGGAGCGAACAGGACGTG
>DASXGO010000237.1:0-7165 GCA_036489055.1 Candidatus Cybelea sp.
ATGTGCGATTCGTCGTAGAGATGCCGGCCGAGCGCAAAATCGTCGAGCGAATGGCGGCAATCGAAGATCGTCAATCCTGGATCGCCGAGCCGTGCGTACAGCTCCTGCGCAGAAATGACCGTCGTGAAGCTCATTGACGCAGATCGATCGTTTCTTTCTGCACCGCGGGCGCACCGAAGGCTTCTTGCAGGGTCGTCTGCAGCTCGCCGCTCTCCGCCATTGGGCCCAGGATATCGGTGTCGCCGTAAAACTTTCCCTTGATGAAGACTTTCGGCAGCGTGGGCCAATCGGTCATCGCTGCAAGGGCTTCGCGTTTGGGCATGTTTTCGAGCACGTCGATCACTTCGAACGGATAGCCGAAACGATTGAAGAACTCAATCGTTTCCAGCGTGAAGCCGCAACGCGGCGCCGTCTTCGTTCCCTTGCCGTAGACGACGATCGCGTTCGCAGCAAGCTCGCGCGCAATCTCTTCCTTGTAGTCCATACTTCTCTTACTCCTCTGCGACGATGGTCTTGAGCTCGACGGCGTGCACGCGGCCGTCCGCGAGCGCCTCCCGCAGCGCGCCGTAAACCAGTTGATGCTGCTCGATGAGCGTCTTACCCGCAAACGATTTCGAGCGAACGGTTACGTTGAAGTGATCCATCGTGCCGGTGCGATCCACGACGCCGACTTCGGCGTCGGGAATTCGGGTGCGGATCAGTTCTGTCAACGAGCCGTTTTCGATCACGATGCAAGGCGGTGCGAACGCCCCGAGTTGAGCGCTTCGGCGAGTCCGCGAGCCTCGCCGAGCGTCTCGGGCAGGCGCGTCGCGCCTTTGGAGAGCGCGATCGTCACGCCGCTTGCGACGAGGATGCCGGTTACGCCGATCAGGATCGCGGGTACGCCGGTCGCGCGCAACGGGCCCACCTCGATCGTAAAAGTTTGCTGAACGCGCGCGAGGCCGCGAAAAAACGCGCGCAAGCTTCTGGCTCGATTATTCATCGCCTGGGGTGTACGTCGCCGTAAACGGGAAGGCCTGGGCGGGCCGGGCACGCGAACTTGCTTGCGCTGTGCTTCCCGTGTTACTTGCGGCGTGCTGCCTCGTCGGCGGAACCGTCCATTCGCCAAGCGGCGCGGCGATTGCCGGCGCGGAGGTCACCCTGCGGGGCCCCCAGACCTTTACGACGTCGACGGATGACAAAGGGAGTTTTACCGTGACGATTCCTGCGGCGCGATACGATCTCACCGTCGTAGCGCACGGTTATGCAACCGTCACGGTCAACACCGGAAACGTCGGCGAGGGCGCGCACATTGACGTGGTGCTGGAGCCGAGCGACACGCCGAAGTTGCGTACGATCGGCGTCGTGACGGTCAATGGCGGTTTTACGCTCACGCGCGACGTGGTTCCGGAGTTCAGCGTGTCGCGGGCTCAGATGGACGCGCTCGGTTACACGCAAGTCTCAGAAGCATTGCAGCAGATTCCGTCGGTTGTGATTCAACGTCCCGACGCGGGCGCGCCCACCTCGCCGCAGGTCGTTTCCTTGCGCGGTCCGGACCCATCCGAAGCGTTGGTAACACTCGATGGGCAGTTGCTCAATGACGGCAACACCGGCGACATCGATCTCTCGCAGTTCGCCGTGCCGGCCTTCAACAGCGTCAACGTGACCGAAGGATTAGGCCCGATGGATTCGGAGGGCAGCAATACGTTCGGCGGCGCCGTCAACTTCGTGTCGCTGCGGCCGACGCAGACGAATCACCTCAATTTTTCAACCTCCGCCGGGTCGTACGGCACGACCCAGAGCTGGCTCAATGCAACTGGAACCACGGGCAAGCTTGGCTACGCGCTCGCCGGGGATAATTTTCAGCAAGCCGGTCAAGTGAGCCAATACGATTGGGTCGTTCCGGCCAACAATTTGCCGGTTCACTGCGGCCCGCAGACCAAGATCAAGACGCCGAACTGTCCGTTCCATGCACATTTGGGCTCGTCGATCACCGCTCGTCTCGGGCTGGTCAATCTCGACTATAATTTTTCGCAACGTTCGGACCTGGGTTTTCGCGTGTTCACGCTCGGCGACAATCGTGACGAATCCGGCGCACTCAACGGCATCGCCGGTAATCCAACGTGCGTCTTGAGCGGCCCCGGGCCGGCGTGCGCGTTCTCTCCATCCCTCGTCCTTCGACAGGCTCAGGATGACAACGCTCGGGATGACACGGGCTCGTCGAACGAGATTCCGAATCCTGTCTACGGCGATCATGTCGGGCCCGGAAGCGCGAACTTCGCCCAGAGCATCCGCGCGTACCAGGCGTACTCGCGCGCGCCACTCGGCTCCGGCACGCTTGCCGCGAACTTCTACGCCGACGATGACAACGTCAACTTCAATGGCGGCTCGGTCTCGCCGTACGACGTCTCACACCTCGATACGCGCTACAACGAAGGACTTTCGTGGGGACGCGCCTTCGATGAGAGTGAATTTGCTTTCGGCGGTTATCTTCGCCAAGAAGCGCTATCCGGTGCGGGGATTACCGCACCGCTGAATCAGAGTATCCAATCGTATTTCGTTCGCGGCTCGCAAGAGATGGGCACGTTTCGTCTCTCCGCGGGCCTCTACGACGCAAACTATTCGACCTTCGGCAACACGCTGAACTGGAGGCTCGGGCTCAGCGACGATCTCGGCAGTTCCAGCGACGTGCACTTTTCCGTGGGGACCGGCTTTCGGCCGCCGCTGCTCGCCGAGCTCTATTTCTTTCCGCCCGTCGTCGTCAACGGCAAGCTGCAGCCGAATCCGGGCCTGCCGCCGCTCGACGCAAACTGCGTCACCGCAAACGGCAATCCCGACGAACGCCCGGAGCATGCGACCGAATACGAATTAGGCTTTTCACACCTGTTTTCCAGCCGTTCCACCCTGGACGTATCGCTCTACCGCTCGAACTTGCGCGATACGATCGAAAACTACTATCCTGGCGGAGGTGCGAAGAGCTTCTGCAACACGCCGCCGGGCTTCGCGTACGAGATTCCGGTCAACATCGGCAACGCCGTTTATGAAGGTGCCGAAGCGCACTACAAGGAGACGTTCCCGCGCCTGAATTTGACGGCCACGCTGGCGTACGGTCTCAACGTCGCCTACCCGTATGCGCTCGGTCCATTCGTTTCGAACCCGACTTCCAGCGGCACGCTCGTGGATAACCAGCAGTTTCTCGGCGTGCCGCAGCAGCAGGGGTCGGTTGCCCTTGCGTGGGCGAAGAACGGTTGGCACGCAGCGACGGCGCTCACGATTGCTGGAAAAAACAATACGCTGAATCAACCGCCGTACACGATGGTCGACGGCGCGGTCGGCTACACCTACGGCCACGTCGACTTTACGATCGCGGCGACGAACGTCTTTAACGCCGTCTCCGGTCCGTTCACGCTCTATGCTGCCGGGGTTCCGTATCGGGGCCTTTACCCGGGACCGAACAACACGCAATTTCTAGCGAATACGCCGACGGATGCATTGTTCGTGCAGCCCGCCGCGCTCAAGTTCATCGTGACCTTTCACGACTGATGGCAACGATGCGCGCATTGCGGCTGCACGAGATCGGCGGCCGGCAAAACTTACGGATGGACGACGTTGCGATTCCGGCAGCCGGCGACGGCGAGGTGCTGGTGCGCCTGCGCGCCGCAGCGTTGAATCGTCGCGACGTCTTCATCACGCAGGGTCTGTATCCAAAGATCCGGATGCCGATAACGCTGGGCTCGGACGGCGCCGGCGAAATCGCAGCGTTCGGATCGGTCGTCTCCGGGCTGGCCCCCGGAGACGAAGTCGTCATCGATCCGATGCTGGGGTGGGGCGACGATCCGCGCGTCTGGGATCCTGCGGCGTCGACGATTCTGGGCATGCCGAGCGACGGCACGTTCGCGCAATACGTCGTCGTGCCGGTGGATAACGTGTATCGCAAGCCGCCGATGCTCTCGATGCAAGAAGCCGCGGCGATTCCACTCGCCGGTCTGACCGC
The DNA here is from genome assembly GCA_036489055.1 of Candidatus Cybelea sp. Classification (GTDB taxonomy): domain Bacteria; phylum Vulcanimicrobiota; class Vulcanimicrobiia; order Vulcanimicrobiales; family Vulcanimicrobiaceae; genus Cybelea. The sequence goes on from DASXGO010000237.1 coordinate 3,974, forward strand.
GTATCGGGCGCTCTTTACGCGCGGCGCGCTGCAGCGCGGCGAAACGGTTTTGATCACCGGCGTCGGCGGCGGCGTGCAGACGTTCGTGCTGCTCTTTGCGAAGTGGGCCGGCGCGCACGCGATCGTGACGTCGAGCAGCGACGAAAAGCTCGAGCGAGCGCGCGCGCTCGGCGCGGATCTCGCGATCAACTACGCGGCTAATCCCGATTGGTCTAAACTGCTGCGTTCGACCGGGCCGATCGATCTCGTCGTCGACTCTTCAGGCGGCGATACGCTGCGCAAGGCCCTCGACGTGGTGCGGCCGGGCGGACGAATCGTCGTCTACGGCGGCACGAACGGCGACGGCACCATCAAGATGTTCCCGCTCTTCTGGAAGCACGTGAGCATCTTAGGCACGTCGATGGGGAGCCCGAAAGACTTTTCAACGATGCTGCAACTCTTCGACGACCGCCTCAAGCCGGCGATCGACCGCGTCTTCGAACTCGGCGACGGTATCGCGGCGCTCGAACGGCTCGCGTCCGCCCATCAATTCGGAAAAATAATCCTAACCGTCGGGTAGCCTCTTGCCATCGCAGGTGCCATTCGGCGGAGGATTATTGCGGTAGATCGGACCCGGATGCGCGACGGGTAGACCATCGTCGGGCCAAAGAATGACGGAGACTCTCTTTCCCGGCGTGAGCTTACGCTCGCACTTGATGACGGCGTGGAAGTTGGATTTCGCCGTTCCTCCAATCCAGAGGTCGAACCACAGATGCTTGCAGCCGTTGCTTCCGCTGCCGCTCTTCGGCCCGGATGCCGCGCAGAGATCCTCACGGATGAAGTACTGCTTGATAAACGGCACGTAGATCTTGATGCCGTACGGGATTTCCTTGTTGTTCGCTTTCTCGGTTGCGAACGTCGTCGGGTTGCAATAGGTACCGTCGCCGCCGGCGTGCTTGTGAATCACCGGGTGCGCGATTTGGTTACCGGGAGGCGAGTTGTCGGGCCAGCCGTAGAACGTGATCGTCGCCTTGACGGTAGTCGGATCTCGTTTGGCGACGTAACACGATTGCGGTATTGCATTCGCCGCGTCGCCCGCGGGGATCGCAGATCCAGCGGACGGCCCGCAGGAAGCGAGCGCGCCAATGGCAGCGACCCAGGCGAGCCGTCGCATCATCGCTGGTAAAGCCGCAGCGATTCCAGGCGCATTTCGGATCCTAACTCGGCGGTGATGACCGCGGCCTCCTGCGGCCCGACGAACTCCTCGATGCGCGGGTTGAGAATCGCCCATTCTTCCGGCGTCATGGCCCGGTCCAAGACGTGCGAGCGGACACGGCCCTCATCTTCGAGCGCAACGAGATGCGCGAGAATCTGCCGCGCCATCGCCGGCCAAAGCGGCTGGCGCTGCGGCGAGTAAATTCGACGCACGAGATCCGGAATCGTGCGAGGTTCCTCGCTCAACGCGTCGAGAATCTGCTGTTCGCGCATTTGCCGGTGTGCGATATATTCGGCAATCTTTGCCTTCGGATCGTTCACCACAGGACCGTGACCGCCATAGAGCACGCGCGCGTCGCCGAACTCGTCGGCGAGTCGCTGCAAAGTGCGCTGGTACGGACGCATCGCACCACCGGGCGGCGCCACGACGGTCGTTCCTTCGCCCAGAATCGTATCGCCGGTGAAAAGCGCACCCTCCGGCGGCAAGTAGAAAATCGCGTGGTCGAAACTATGACCGGGCGCATCGATGGTGCGCAGCGCGACTGTGCCGGCGTGCAGCTCTCCTTCCAACGGAAGATCGGCGTCGTGCGAAACCTTACTCTTCGGATGAGCGTAGAGCGGCGCATTCGTCATCGTTGCAAGCCGCTGCGCCCCGAGTGCGTGATCGGGGTGGCCGTGCGTCAGTGCGATCGCTCGAATCGTGAGATGCTGCGATCGTGCGGTCTCGACGAGCGCATGCAAATGATCGTCGATCGCAGGCCCTGGATCGATCACCAGCGCCGTGGCGTCACCGCAGTCGAGCACGTACGAATTTGTCCCCTGCAGCGTCATCGCAGACGGGTTTGGTGCGCGAACGAGCGTTACCATGTGTTTTCGAGCGTCGCCGGAATCTCGAAATCGTCGGCGGTATCTCTTGGCACGATCGTCAGCACGCGCTTACGCTGCGCGTAGCCGAGTGCGGCTTCAACGGAATCGAAGCTCGCGAGGCGCTCCAAATGTTTGATCGTGGGATAGACGAGATGAAGCTCTCCGGCGCGCCGTCGCTCGAGGGCCGCGGAGGGCGCGACCCAAATGCCGTCGTGCGTTTCAGAGGCATCCGCAAGCGCGGCCTGATCGGACGGCGCGACGGCGAAGAAGAAATGCGTATTGTAACGGCGGGGCTCGCTCGGCGGCGTGATCCAATGTGAGAAGAGCGTCAGGGCGCGCGCGTCGGCGTACCAATCGTGTTGAGCGAGGAAATCCGCAAAGGGGAGCTCGCCGCTTCGCACCGCATCGCGTTGCTCGGCGACGCGCGGCCAATCGTCGCCGCGCGCTTCTACGGGCTGCGCCGCCGCCGTGCGGGCCAGCAAAACGCCGGCCTCTTCGAAGAGCTCGCGCAGCGCCGCGATCATCAGGGCGGCAGCGTCCTCGTTGCCGACCGCCGGCTCGTCGCTGCCGAGCTCCTGCGGAACCTCCGCTCGAAACTCGCGATTCAAGCGTTCCAGCTCGAGCCCGACGGTTCGCGCCCGCGCCGCCTCGGACGCATCCTGCGATTCGGTCGTTCCGCCCGGAAAGACGAAGGCATCGGGAGCGAAGGCGGCGCTTGCGCTGCGCCGCGCCAGATAGACTTCAAACGGCGGCCGCGCCAGAATCACCGTTGCCGCCAAACGCACCGTGTTCACGGACGGCTAGTCTGCCGCCGATGCGTGCCGAAAACCTCTCCATGCGAGTGGCACTTGGCAGCGATATGGCGGGCGAGCTTCCGGAGGCAATCGATCGTTGGCTGCGTGCCCACGATCACGACGTGGTTCGGTTCGGTGCGCTCGCTCCCGGGGGCGATGACGCGTGGCCGTCGGTCGGCCGCGCAGTCGGCAATTGCGTAGCGAGCGGCGAGGCGCGCTACGGCGTGCTTTGCTGCTGGACCGGTACCGGCGTTAGTATTGCGGCCAATAAGCTGGCCGGCGTTCGAGCGGCGCTCTGCGCGGATGCCGCAACCGCCGGCGGCGCGCGCGAATGGAA